>JAAYWE010000182.1 GCA_012516755.1 Treponema sp. | reverse complement strand
TCTTCTAGCAACTGAGGAAGGGGAATAGATTCATTTATTTCTTTTAGGGATATTTCCAGTTCATTGCTCATTACTCTCTCCTGGCGCAAACTTGACCTTTCTCAATTCACCATATAGTATATGGCGGCTCTATTTAATAGCAATAAGAGGGAGGACTCGTGAATCCATCTATTCTGAAAGGAAGATCGCTCCTCACATGGATCGATTATACACCGGAAGAAATAAGGTATTTTTTGAGTTTATCGAAAAAAGTCAAGGAAGAAGCGAAAAAAGGCATGCATAAGCAGCGTTTTAGGGGAAAGACTATGGCTCTCCTTTTTGAGAAACGCTCTACACGCACTCGTTGCGCATTCGAGACAGCCTTTGGAGAAGAAGGCGGGCATCCCGTCTTTCTCTCTAATCAGGACATTCAGCTTGGAGCCAAGGAATCTATCGAAGATACGGCTCGCGTGCTTGGCCGCATGTTTGATGCCATAGAGTTTCGTGGCTATAAACAAGAATATGTCGAGATTCTTGCTAAATACTCAGGTGTGCCCGTTTATAACGGCCTGACAGATTTATTTCATCCGACACAAGCTCTTGCCGATGTCTTGACTATCGAGGAAAATTTAGGCAATTGCGCCGGAAAGCGTCTCTGTTTTATCGGTGACGGACGCAACAACGTAGCTCGCTCGCTGATGGTAATCAGCGCAAAACTGGGCATGCATTTCACCATTGTATCGCCACGCGAGCTCTGGCCTGATAATGAGCTAAAGAACCTCTGCGAGGGCTTTGCTAAGACATCGGGTTCTACCATAATAATCACGGATGAGATAGAGAGTGGGGTCAATGGGGCTGATGCTATATATACTGATGTCTGGGTTTCAATGGGGGAAGAAGCCCTCAAAGCCGAAAGAATCAGAATGCTCTCCCCATATCAGGTAAATGCTGAACTTATGGCAAAGACCGGAAATAAGGCCTGCATATTCTTGCATTGTCTACCGGCAGTGAAAGGGGAGGAAGTGACATTCGATGTCATCGAAGGGCCTCAATCAAAGGTGTTCGAAGAGGCAGAAAATAGAAAACACACCATAAAGGCCATAATCCTTGCTACGCTGTAGCATCTGGGATGTGAATCAATAATATCTGCTATGAGACAAGTTCCAAAGATACTTATAGACTTCATAAATCATCACGATTGTTTTTATATACTGGGTCATCGCGAACCTGATGGCGACTGTATCGGTTCCCAACTGGCACTTGCTTCTATGCTCCAGAGCATGGGAAAGCGCGTTCATGTTCTGTCTTCCGGGCCATTCAATAGGATCGAAATACTCCGGTTTGAGGCGCGCTTCAAAAGCGAGGTCCCAAGCGAAAGGGATTTTGAGAGAACGGCTGCAATTGTGCTGGATTGCTCATCGATGGAAAGAATAGGAAGTGTCGCCGAGAGGATGCCCAATATTCCCGCTTCATTCATTGATCATCATTCGACATCGAGTGCTCCGGGCCCATATGATTGGTTGGACGAATCGGCTTCGGCCGTATCGGCTATGATTTTGCTTCTTATGGAGGCAATGGGTCATAGCCCGACCAGAGAAGAAGCAGAGCTACTTTTTTTTGGCTTATGCACAGATACAGGCTTTTTTCGACATTTGGATGAACATGGAAGTGAGAGCCTTAAAATAGCCGCAAGGCTCGTAGAAGCCGGCGTTTCACCTAAGCGTGTGTATATGGCAATCAATGGCGGAAGGACTCTGGCTTCTCGGCGCATGCTTGGTGAGCTTCTGCTTCGTATTCAGCCATACTACGAAGGCAGACTTCTAGTTTCTTGGGTTACCATAGAAGATCAACAGAGATATGGCATGTCCAGCAGAGACTCCGATTTGCTATATCAGCTAATGATGGGCATAGTCGACTGCGAGGTCTGTTTTGTAGTCAAACAAGAGACCGAGGAAATGTGTACCGTTGGTCTTAGGTCTAAGAATTCCATCAATGTTGCCAGAATTGCCGAACAGTATGGAGGTGGTGGGCATCGGCTTGCCGCTGGCCTTTCTATCAATGGCAAGGTGGATGAGGTCGTCCACACGCTAGTCAGAGTATTTGGGGACGTTTTCAGAGACGAAGAAATCGAAAAATAGAGACTGAATTGCGTGAAGGCAGGATAGACAACCTGCTTGTGCCGAAATAAGCATAATTAAGCGCTCATTGCTCAATGTCCTTTTTCAGGGAAAGTGTATTCTTTCCAATGAGAAGGACGGGGAAATAACCTGTACAAGCGCCCTTTGTATGAAAAGGCAAGTCCTTTGCCTGAGAAAGCAATATCATCAGATTTAACTATTATTTTCGCCAGTCAATAGTATTACCGAGTTTTTGCCTTCTATAAATGAGTTCTGCGCAGCAATAATCAAGAACTTGCTTTCCATCCCATATTTCAAGC
>JAAYWE010000181.1 GCA_012516755.1 Treponema sp. | reverse complement strand
TTTCTACGATAGATGTATTTGCCCTAATGGGAGGAGTAGATATCTTTGTGCCAGAAGGTGTCAATGTGGAGGTAACAGGCATTCCTATTATGGGTGGTATAGATAATCGGGCTCCTTCATCGGCAAAGCTTGGAGCGCCAACTATCAAAATAAATGCTATCACTTTGATGGGAGGTTTAGACATCAAAGTAAAGCGGCCTAAGAAGTAGACCTGTATGAGCATTCTAAAAAGATTTGCAGTGTTGCTATCTTGTTGATTATGCTTCTTCAGCAAGATTTCTATTGATTGAATTCGTCCCCCTCTTGACTCTTTTGGAAGAAACTGCAATATTACGAAAATATGAAAGGGACATCTGTTAAGAAAGCGCTTAATCTTCATCATCATCACGGCTTTTTCACATGGAGCCGTGGTTAGGCGCGGGAATAAACGCAGCTTAATATTGAATCGAAGCCGGCTCCAGGGAGCCGGCTTTTTTGTCGATTTTGCCAGAGCCGGCTCCCAACGGGGCCGGCTTATTTTTTCCTTGCCTGATAAAAGATTGCAAGGAGGAGGAGAAAAAATGGCAGAAAATGCAAATCAAAAGCTGGAATTGAGGCTCGGCCTTCCAAAAGGCAGGATGCAGGCAAAAGTCATCGAGCTTTTCAAGGATACAGGCATACCTATATCCATCGATGATCGAGAATATCGTCCACGAATCGGAAACGGAAAAGCCCTGGTCTTTGGATCTAGAGAGATAATGTACGAAGCAAAGCTTCTAAAACCCCAGAACATCGTCGAGATGCTAGAGGCTGGAAGCCGCGATATCGGCTTTGCAGGTGAAGATTGGGTACGCGAACTTGGAGCCGATTTGGTCGAGCTTTTGGATACCGGTCTCGATCCAGTAAAGATAGTTGCCGCGGCTCCCGAAAATGTGGCAACAGCCTTTCGCGCTTACAGAGGAGATCTTACAAAAATGATATCCGTCTGCAAAAGGACTCCTATCATCGCTTCCGAGTACGAAGGACTAGCAAGGGCTTGGATCGACAAAAACTTACCTGGCGCGGGATTTGTGCATTCTTATGGAGCAACAGAAGTTTTCCCTCCAGAGGATGCAGATATCATAATCGACAACTGTGCAACAGGCTCTACCCTGCGGGCTAACAGACTCGAAATACTGGATACCCTGATGATGAGTTCAACAAGATTCTATGCCTCAAAGGCAGCAATGGCAGATGCAACCAAGCGCGAAGCAGCGGAAGCGCTTATTCTTCTCTTCGGTTCTGTGCTCGAAGCGAGGCGTCGTGTAATGCTCGAAGTGAATGTATCAGCAGAACTTCTCGATGAACTTGTCGCCATTCTTCCTTGTCTACGAGCACCCACTGTGTCCCCTCTCGGAGGGGGAGATGCCTTTGCGGTTAAAGTTGCGGCTCCTCGCGATACACTCGCAAGCCTTATCCCAGAGATAAAGCGACGTGGAGGCACCGATATTGTAGCCACTCAGATATCGCAGCTTGTGCCCTAAGGCAAAAGGAGAAGAAAATGCTTAGATTAGATGCTAACGAAGGTCAATGCCTTCTCTCAGAAGAAGATCTCAGAGCGATTCTGAGCCCAGAGATAGCCCGACGCTACCCTATGAGGGAACTTCTGGAAATACCCTTAGCCGAGAAACTCGGTATACCTTCATCCTGCCTGCTCGCCACAGCCGGAGCCGACGATGCAATCGATCGAGCAATACGGAGCCTTGCAGGGCCAGGAGGCCTTGTAATGAGCACCACTCCCGGTTTCGTCGAATTCCTGGAAGCTGCCCAGCGATCATCCGCTAGATTCGAGGAAATTGCAAAAAATCCATTCGGACCTTTTCCGATCGACGATATATGCAGGTGTGTAAAAGACTTCGCTCCAAAACTGCTTATACTCTCGAGCCCCGATAACCCTTCAGGAGTTGTGCTGTCTCCCCTAGATGTGACACAAATAGCCAAGGCCTGTCTTGAGGCAGGAACAATCTTCGTTTTCGATGCGACCTATCAGGAGTTTTCGATACGTGGAGCAACGCCTATTCAGGCTTTAGTCAACCCAAATGTGCTCGTAACTGGTAGCTTTTCGAAATCCAAGGGCCTTGCAGGCTTTCGCATAGGTTATGCTGCGGCAACTCCCGAATCAGCAAGGATTATCTCGAAACTTTCGGATGCTGGTCCTCCTTATTCGCTTTCGAGCTCAGCAATCGAAGCAGGCAGAAGAGCGCTTTCTCTTGATCAAGGAGTTGCTCAAGGCTTTATCGATGAAGTTCGGCGGGAGGTACATGTTTTGAAATCGCTTTGCAGAAAACTAGGCTTTTTGGTATCGGAGAGCGAAGCTAATTTCGTTCTGTTGAAGATCAAAAATCCTATTGATCTCTCAGATAGGTTACGCGAACGAGGAATTCTCGTACGTACATGGCCTAATAAGCCAGGTTATGAAGAGCTTGTTAGAATCACCGTTCCGGGAGAACCTGAAGAATTCAAGGAGCTGTGTGTTTCTCTCGAAGCAGCTATAAAAGAATATAATGAAAATTACCGCATGAAATAATACCTTGGATTAAGGAGCGTCTATGAGCGATCGACTAATGGCCACCATAAAAAGAACAACGGCCGAGACAGATGTCAGCGTGAGTCTGCAATTATCACCAGGATCCATCGAAATCGCAACAGGCATAGGATTTTTTGACCATATGCTTACTGAGCTTGCATTCCATGCTGGCTGGAGCTTGCAGATTTCATGCACAGGAGACCTGGAAATCGATGACCATCACACGGTAGAGGATGTAGGCATAGCTCTGGGCATGGCGTTTTCGAAAATTGTTCCTTCGGCACAGGGCCTTGCACGCTTTGGATATTCCTATGCTCCAATGGATGAGGCTCTGGCGCGTGCTGTATTGGATATTTCTAACAGAAGCTACTGTGTCTTCTCCGGAACGTTTTCTATGCCATCTATAGGCTTGCTTTCGACCTGTAATATTGCCCACTTCTTTCAGAGTTTTGCGGCGAATGCACGATGTACACTTCACCTCGACATTCTTCGCGGAGAAAACGACCACCATAAGGCTGAGGCACTTTTTAAGGCCGTTGCTCTGGCGTTCAGAGCTGCTCTAGCACCAAGCCCAGTATTAGGAAGCACAAAAGGAGAAGCACGCATAGATTCGGAGCTAACATGAGCATGAAGGAAAGAAAAAAACTTATAATTATCAAGACAGGAGCAGCAAATCTTGCCTCCGTAGAAGCATTTGCAAAACGGCTAGGTTTCGAGCCTGTAGTGAGCGATATGATGATCGATGTACTTGAGGGACAAGTTGTTATCCTTCCGGGAGTAGGAGCTTTCGGACCAGCTATGGAGAAACTATCCCAGGATGGTCTCGACGAGGCGATATGTAGACGTGTAGAACAAGGTCTTCCAACGGCGGGTATATGTCTTGGTATGCAACTCTTTTTCGAAGCAAGCGAAGAAGCTCCGGGCTCGAAGGGGCTTTGTATTTTCAATGGTACCGTAAAAAGGCTGGCAGGAGGTCTGCCCTTGCCTCAGCTAGGGTGGAACAAAATTGAATCTGAGAGCTCTGCGCATCTTCTCGAATCAGGCTGGGTCTATTTTGCTAATAGTTACCGGGTGGGAGAAGTGGCCTACACTTATAAAACAACGATAAAAGGCTCTAAAGGTGCCCCCTTTGCGCAAAATGTTTTTGATCAAGTAGCCATTGCGAGTGCAAGATATGGAGAGCCATTTGTTGCGGCGCTGGAAGCCTGGCAAGATGCAAAACCCACACTCCTTCTCTGTCAGTTTCATCCGGAACTTTCCGGGTCCTTTGGTACAAGACTTTTTTCGCACTGGATCGATCTAAACAGAATTGGGAGAAATGTATGAACGGACTTGCAGTGAGAATAATCCCTTGCCTGGACTTCAAGGATGGACGCGTAGTCAAAGGAACAAGATTTCTAAACCTTGTCGATTCAGGGGACCCGCTTGAACGCGCTCTTTTGTACGAAAGGCAAGGAGCGGACGAGCTCGCCTTTCTCGATATTAGCGCCACTCTGGAGGGCAGAAAGACCATGGCTCAAGAAGTGGCACGTATACGGCAAGTGCTCTCCATTCCAATCATGGTGGGAGGTGGAATCGGAAGCATCGAGGATGCATGCCGCCTGCTTGAAGCAGGAGCGGATCGTATCTCTGTGAACAGCGCAGCGGTGCGCAATCCCTTGATTATCGATGAACTTGCTTCGCGCTTTGGTGTACAGTGTGTGGTTGTGGCTATCGATGTGGCAGAGAATTCTACAATGCCTTCAGGATATGAAGTGAAAATCGATGCAGGCTCTCGCAAAACCGGTTTCGATGCAGTCGCCTGGGCTCAGGAGGCTAGCGGTCGAGGTGCCGGTGAGATTCTTCTAACCTCGATAGATCGAGATGGTACAAGCCTTGGATATGAGTGCAGGCTCATAGGACTTGTCGCGCGGGCAGTGCTCGTGCCAGTCGTCGCCTCGGGAGGGGCTTCAAAGCCGGAGCATTTTCTGGAGGGATATTTAAGTGGAGCATCAGCGCTCCTGGCTGCGGGCATTTTTCATCGCGGAGAAATCTCAATTCGAGAGATAAAGGAATTCTTGAAAGCACATGATGTGGAGGTAAGATTATGATCGTGCCCAGTATCGACATAACGAATGGCCGAGCAGTACAGCTTAGAGGAGGAAAGCAGCCACCTTTGGATGCTGGAAACCCTTTGGAGCTCGCCGAACGCTATGGTCGGGTTGGAGAGTTCGCCGTAGTAGACCTCGACGCGGCAAAAGGAGTTGGAAGCAACCGAGAACTCATTCTTTCTTTGTGCAGAATATATCGAGCGCGCGTAGGTGGAGGCATTCGCACGATTGATCTTGCTATGGATTATCTCAATGGAGGAGCCCGCTCGATTATTATTGGAACTTCGGCCACACCTGAATTCCTTTCCAGCTTGCCTCGGGAGCGGGTTATAGCAGCCCTGGATAGTAAAGAAGGGAATATCATGGTGGAAGGATGGTCAAAGCAAAGGGAAGGTTCTATCGAGGAATCGATCATAGCTCTTGCACCCTATGTGTCCGGCTTTCTCATTACCTTTATAGAAACCGAGGGCGACCAGTGTGGTATCGATATCGAAAGAGCAAGGAAGCTAATCGCTCTTGCCCCTGATAGCAAATTCACATTTGCCGGAGGGGCCGCTGGTGGCGAACGAGGCATTGCGGATATTGCGACTCTAGATAGGCTGGGTGCAGACCTCCAGGCGGGTACTTCGCTTGTTTTAGGAGACCTTTCTCTTGCTGAGGCATTTGCTGCACCCCTTATTACTGACAGAGCTGATGGACTATGGCCTACTGTTGTATGCGACGAGTCGGGAAAAGCACTTGGGCTTGTGCATTCGAGCAAGGAGAGTCTAAAACTTGCTTTGAATTGCGGCAAGGGAGTATATCATTCTAGATCGAGGGGCCTCTGGGTAAAAGGAGAATCATCCGGAAACGACCAAATCCTTCTGCGCGCAGAGCTCGATTGCGATAGAGATACAATCCGCTTTACGGTGCGTCAGAATGGCGAAGGCTTCTGTCATCTTGGCAGACGAACCTGCTTTGATAACGGTTATGGTCTGGAAAAACTCGATCGTACTATCAAGAGACGCTTGAAAGAAGCACCCCAGGGCTCTTATACGCGCAGGCTATTTGCCGATGAAGCCCTTCTCGCATCCAAGCTTCGCGAGGAAGTGCAAGAGCTTATACAGTCTAAATCTCTACAAGAGACGATATCTGAGGCTGCTGATGTACTCTATTTTGCCTTGGTAAAGACAATTAGCATGGGCGGCGGTCTTTCGGATATTGAGGAAGAACTCGAGCGTCGTTCCTTGCGTGTTACGCGGCGTGGGGGAAATGCAAAGCCAGAATTCGAAGGGCTTGAAGGAAAAAGCGAATGGAAAAGCATCCATTAAAAAGAATTGCGATTGATGATATTGCAGAACCTTCGGTGAGGCTTTTCGATCCTGAAATTGAAGCCGTTGCTAAGCAAGCTATCGATGCTATCCGAGCTGGCAAGGAGCCAGAACTCAGGCGATGGGCAGAGAGATTAGATGGGCTTCCAGTCGGGGCGCCTCTTGTAATCTCCCGGGATGAGTTGAAGGCTGCTTATGATAAGTTGCCTAAGAAAACCACCGAGCTAATGGAGCGCGCCAAAGGCCGCGTAGCGGCCTTTGCGGCCGCCCAGCGCGCCTGTCTTACACCACTAGAGCTGCCGATACGAATAGAGCCGATAAAGATGAAATCTCAGATGTATTCGCCAGAGGCCAGAAGGCCCCCAGATCCAGGCGAGTTTATCGATCCAAGTGATCCAAACGATTCAAGCGAGTTTAGCGATCCAAACGATCTGAACGATCTAGAAGATTCAAACGATTCAAACCGGCCCACAACGCTAAATATTGCAACAGGGGAAATGGCAGCAAAAAGAAATACAGGTAGAGGCGAAAAAGGCGCGCTGGTCGGCCGCCACGGGCACGATCTCGTGCCCGTGGCGCGCGTAGGCTGCTATGTTCCGGGCGGAGCCTTTCCACTGCCCTCGAGCGCAATCATGACTGTTGTTCCGGCAAAAGTTGCAGGCGTCGAAGAAGTCTGGTGCGCTGGACCAAGACCTAGCAATGAAACCTTAGCCGCCGCCTGGGTGGCGGGTGCTGATGGATTCCTTCAGGTAGGAGGCGCCCATGCTATTGCTGCCCTGGCTTTTGGCATATGTATTCCAAGGTGCGACATCATCGTGGGGCCTGGCGGGAAATATGTTATGGCAGCAAAACGCCAACTCTTTGGCATTGTGGGCACTGAAGCACCGGCAGGCCCCTCCGAACTCCTCATTATAGCCGATAAGACTGCAGACCCCGACATGATCGCCGCAGATCTTCTAGCCCAGGCAGAGCACTCCCCAGATGCAATGCCCGCAGCCATTGTAAGCGAAGAGACTATAGCCCTTGAAATTGAAAAATCTCTCATGACTAGACTCGAAGATCTTCCTGAACCAAATCAAAGCATAGCTTATCGAGCCCTTTCGAATGGCTTTCTTTGTGTGGAACAAGATCTCTTGCGAATTGTCGAAGGAGCAAATCGCTGTGCGCCCGAACACCTTGAGATCGCAACTTCGGATCCTGTGGGCCTTATGAAACAGATAAAGAACGCGGGTTCTATCTTTCTGGGCATAGGATCAGCCGAAGTATTCGGAGACTATGGCGCAGGACCCAACCACACTCTGCCAACAGGAGGAGCATCGAGATTTGCAGCTGGTCTGTCGGTCCTTTGCTTCTTGCGAGCCAGGACATGGCTTGCCATCGAAAATCCGGAGCTTCTCGCAGAGGATACCGCTGCTTTTGCCCGCCTGGAAGGCCTCGAGGCACACGCACAAGCCGCACTTGCGCGCGTGCACAAACACAAAAATAAAGGTCCCGACTCCTAAAACTCAGAACCCATATATGCTCGAGTATTTTTCTCGCAAATATCTCTCAAACCACGCTGGATCGAGAGCCGATCCAGTGATTTTTTCGACGAGTTCACCTGGCATATAGCGTGAACCATGACAATGCACATTAGCCCGAAGCCATGTTAGCACGGAGAGAACATCACCACTTGCTATTCGAGCTTCTATATCAGGTACTTCTTCCTTGAGTTTTGCCCAGAACTGTGCGGCATAGAGATTCCCAAGTGCATAGCTCGGGAAATATCCGAAATATCCTATTGACCAATGCACATCCTGAAGACAGCCCTCTCGATCATTTGATACCTCAAGACCCAGCAGTTGCTTGTACTTCTCTCTCCATGCTCCAGGCACATCCGTAACACGCAGATTCCCATCTAATAGCGCCGACTCTAGCTCAAAACGCGCAATTATGTGCAACCCATATGTGACTTCATCCGCTTCGGTTCTGATAAGCGAGGGACTCACTCTATTGATCGATTCAATAAAGCTCTTAAAGTCAAGATCCTCACCAGCCTTACCCAGAAGAGCACTCAAAGCTAAGAAATTCCTCTCCCAAAATACCCTGGATCGACCAACGATATTTTCCCACAGCCTGGATTGCGACTCATGAACTGCCATCGATACAGCTTCAGCCAGTTTTGTCCCCCTAAACTCAGGATCGGGATCAATACCCATATCGTAAAGCGCATGACCTGATTCATGGATCGTGCTAAAAAGACTTGAAGGAAAATAGTCTTCAATATAGCGCGTCGTAATGCGTATATCATCTGCACCGAGGCTCGTGGTAAAAGGATGGGCAGAGACATCCAGCCTTCCGCGATCCATCTCGTAATGCAGAACATTCATGAAATATAAGCTTATTCGCTCTTGAGTCTCAGAATCTACATACCGCCCCACACACCTGTCTTCTATTTGAGGTCTGCCGCGAATCTTGTCGAGAATATCGACCAGGTAAGCCTTCATTGTAGAAAAAATAGATGCAACCGATTGCTGCGTATTTCCGGGCTCATATAGGTCGAGGAGCACATCGTAGGGCTTTGCATTCGGATTTAGATATCCTGCTAAACTCCGCGAAAGATCCACAATTTTCTCAAGGTGAGGCTCGAATGCCCTAAAATCGTTGTTCTTCTTCGCTTCAGCCCATTTTGCTTGTGCAATGCTAGTGGTTTTAGCGTATTCGGTGACAAATGCCTCAGGCAGCTTCGTTTCTCTGTCATAATCTCGCCGCATCTTGCGGACATATGCTCTCTCGTCTAGAGAAAGATCATGTTTCTCTTCTAGCGTCGCAAGCAGCTCATCTATCTCTG
>JAAYWE010000021.1 GCA_012516755.1 Treponema sp. | reverse complement strand
GCATTCCAAATAGCCCGCATCGTTTTAGCTGGAATGCAGAGGCTTATATCCCCGGGCGTACAGGAGGGAAGTGAGGGGTTGAAGTTATATAGATCGCCGGTAAAAGAGTTGGCAAACGACCGCTTGCCGAGCCTAAAATCGCCTATGCGCTGCATTATCGGTCTTCCGCCTCCAAGCAATACTGCTAGATGTCCCAACATCTGCGCATAATCCTGTCCAGAGGCGAGAGGCTGAGTAAGTGTTATGGTTTTTAATATCGCAAAGTTCACAAGACCATTTGCTGGTCGCTCACTAGACCAAGCATGGCCATTGATCGAGTACCAATAGCCTTGTTTTTCGTCGCCGTAGCGCTCCTGCACCACATAGGCTGCCCGCGAGTTGGTACAGAAAGTGCGTGTCTTTTTAGGAAAGAAAAATTTGGGATCGTAGTAATCGCGTACTATTGGGTAATGTTCCTCTGTTGTTTCTATTCGGACGCCAATGTCGACCACATTATCGCGAAATTTAATGCCGAGTTCTTCCATAAGTCTCTGGAGAAAAGCGAAGCCACCGCGACCGGGTGCTACTACCAGAGAGCCATATTTCAGCTCGCGCTTATCTGTTATGATGACTCTGGATCCAGGCTCGACTCCAAGCATTTCTTCTTTAAAGCTAAAAGTTGCGCCGAGTCCTCTGAGCCTTGCGGTGAGATCCTTGATCAGTTTAAAACCACCGTCTGTACCCAGGTGTGACTGCCTAACATCGAGCAATTGAACTCCTATCTTCTCCGCTCGCTTTCTGTAAATCTCTATGTTGCGTTTTTCCATAATATGGGGCTTGAGGAAGCCTTCTGTAAGTTCGAGATAGTGTTTGCCAGTGGCCTCGTCCCAACATTCCAAAGGAAAACCTATAGGCCAAGTAAAATTCATCTTGCAATCGTTGCGAAGCCCGCCAGAAGATACCTGTTGCTTGTCGATGAGGAGAATATTGAAGGATGGTCTCGATTCCAGAAGCTTAAATGCGGCACCAAGTCCGGCTGGGCCTGTACCGACAATCACAACATCATAGCTATCCATGCATTCTTCTCCTCGGCTTATTAAATCATTTCATTCATTTCTGCGCAATGCGAAGACAAGAACAGACTATATCCGTCGAGATTTTGAAGTGATATATGCAGGGTTCAAGACGGTTATTCTTGCTTCAATATCGTTTATTAAATCTCATAAATGGTGTAGAATATATTTGACAGAACGCTATCGGCGTTCTACCATGGATAATGTCCTATTAGTGTTGGAAATGGACATACAGGAAGGAGGTAATCATGAAGAGAATCGTGAGAATTGGGCTGCTATCCCTTGGAATCGCTGCGCTAATCGTAGCCTGCGGACCGGGAGCTCCCAAGACCGTAAAGTTTGGTGTGTTCGAACCACTGACTGGCGCAAATGCGGGTGGTGGAGCACTTGAAGTAGAAGGTATCAAGCTGGCAAATGAGCTCTATCCAACTGTCATGGTTGGCGACAAAGAATATAAGATCGAGCTCGTAATTGCCGATAACAAATCCGATAAAGTCGAGGCGGCCAATGCCGCACAAAGGCTCGTCGACAAGGACAAAGTCAATGTCGTGCTTGGATCTTGGGGTTCTTCGCTTTCCATGGCGGCCGGCCCCATCGTCAAGAATGCAAAAGTCTCGGCTATAGGTCTATCCTGCACCAATCCATTGGTCACAAAGGGAAATGAATATTACTTCCGTGTTTGCTTTATCGACCCCTTCCAAGGAACAGTTATGGCTAACTATGCGTACAAGACCTTGGGCGCCAAGAAAGCCGTAATAATTCGCGAAGTATCGAACGATTACTCTGTTGGGCTGGCGAAGTTCTTTGCCGATGCATTCATACAGCTGACTGGCGATGAGGATGCAATTCTTGCTGAATTGAACTACAACACGGGCGACACCGACTTTTCTGCCCAGCTTACCGAGATCAAGAAGCACAAGCCCGATGTTATCTTTGCACCAGGTAACTATACCGAAAGCGCTCTTATCATCAAGCAAGGCAAGGAGCTCGGAATAAAGACCCCATTCTTGGGTGGAGACACCTGGGAGACTCCAGAATTCATCGATGTTGGGAAAGAAGCTGTAGAAGATGTTGTGTTCTCTACTTTCTTTGCAACCGAGACGCCCATCACGGAAACATCCAAAATATTCCTCGACGAGTATCGAAAGAAATATAACAAAGAGCCTGCAGCAGTAACCGCGCTTGGCTTCGATGGTTACCTGGTTGCACGCGATGCTCTTCAGCGCGCCGGCAGCCTCGACAAAGAAAAGGTTCGTGCTGCAATAGCTGCCACAAAGGATTTTCCGGGTGCAACCGGAATGATCACTCTCAACGAAGATGGCGACGCCGTAAAGAGTGCTGTTATCAAAACCATCAAAGATGGCAAGTTCACCTATATGGCGACGGTTGAACCGTACTGATAGCGCATAGGATTTTCACCGGAGGTGGGATGGTGGGCGCATAAAGGCGCCCTCCTTCCGATATATAATAAGTCAATAGAAGGAGCGGAGAGTCATGGATGAATGAGGTTGACTGCATCCGCTCCTTTTCTTATAACTACGAGGAAGCATGACACTTTCATTATTGTTTCAGCATATCGTCAATGCGCTCTCGCTCGGAAGCCTCTATGCACTCCTCGCCATTGGCTACACAATGGTGTATGGGATATTGAGGCTCATTAACTTCGCACATGGCGATATTTTCATGGTTGGCGCTTATGTTGCTTTCTATGGGATCACGCTTTTGTCTCTGCCATGGTGGGCAGCCCTGCTTTTGTCGATTATCTTTACCGCATTTTTCGGTATCGGCCTCGAGCGAGTGGCCTATAAGCCGCTTCGGGATTCGCCGCGAATTTCCATCATGATAAGCGCAATAGGGGCATCTTTTCTTCTGGAGAGTCTTGCAGTTTTGGTTTTTGGAGGAAGACCAAAGGGAATGCCTGTTCCAGATGTGCTCTCGAAAGTCATCTATTTTGGCTCTGTCTCGATGATTACAATCAGCTTAATTATTCCCCTCTTTACCTTTGCGCTTTTGATCTTGCTCTTATGGATTGTAAATAAAACCAAGATCGGCATGGCAATGCGGGCCGTCTCTACAGATATCGAAGCGGCGCGTCTCATGGCAGTCGATGTAAATAAGGTAGTCTCTGTCACTTTTGGCATCGGCTCTTTGCTTGCTGCTTTTGGCGGCATCATGTGGTCATTCAAATATCCTCAGCTAAATCCGCTTATGGGAGTTATGCCAGGCTTAAAGTGTTTTATTGCCGCGGTCATAGGTGGCATTGGCAACATAACGGGTGCCGTGCTAGGTGGATTTTTGCTCGGTATTATCGAAATAATGATGGTTGCATTATTGCCAACTCTTTCCGGGTATAGGGATGCTTTTGCATTTATTCTGCTCATAATTGTCCTATTACTAAAACCGACGGGGCTCTTAGGCAAGCGCCAGGCTGAGAAGGTATAACCATGAGTAAGAAAAGTTCCACTAGACATATTCTCAAAGATAGGCACATCGAAAACGGGGCAATTTCCAAAAACATGCTCTATACTATCATTTTTCTTGGAGCATGTGCTCTCTTCATATTCCTTGCCGACAGACTCTTCGATGCATTCTCGCTTCGCGTATTCAATCTATGTGCGATCTACATTGTGCTGGCTCTTTCTCTTAATCTCCTAAATGGGTTTACCGGGCTTTTTTCTCTTGGGCATGCCGGATTTATGGCGGTGGGAGCCTATGTGAGCGCGCTTCTCACAATGCCTGCGCCGCTTAAAGAGATGAATTATTTCCTTTTGCCTATCGTGCCATGGCTTCGACATGTTACGATTCCATTCTTGCCCGCGCTCATAATAGCTGGACTTGTATCGGCTTGCGTTGGTTTTCTTATAGGTGCTCCTGTCCTGCGCCTTAGAGACGATTATCTGGCAATCGCAACGCTTGGTTTTGGCGAAATAATCAGAGTCATCATTACAAATGCCCAGTCGATAACTAACGGAGCTCAGGGGCTGAAGGGTCTGCCCCGCTTTTCTACCACCTTTGCGGTATGGGCAGCGGCAGGTCTTGTAGTGCTTTTTATGGTTCTTTTGATGCGCTCGAGCTATGGCAGAGCAATGAAAGCGGTGCGGGACGATGAGCTTGCCGCGGAAGCGATGGGAATCAATGTATTTCGGGTAAAGGTCACTTCATTTACCGTATCAAGCTTTTTAGCTGGTATTGGTGGAGCTCTACTTGGTCACATGATAACTACTATAGATCCGAAAATGTTCACTTTTACACTGACTTACAATATTCTGCTCATAGTGGTGCTTGGAGGAGTCGGCTCTATATCGGGTTCGGTGATATCGGCGATCATAGTAACGGTATTGATGGAGGCACTGCGATTCCTAGATGAACCGATAAACCTCATATTTTTTGAGATTCCAGCCATGCCGGGTCTGCGCATGGTAGTATTTTCTATTCTCCTTATGGTTATGATTATCTATCGCCAGAGGGGGCTCATGGGCAATAAGGAATTCAGCTGGGATATGTTCCAGAGTGCATTTGTCAAAAAAAGCAAGAAGGGAGGCAGCCATGCCAGAACTCCCTGAGCTTATGCTGAGCACTTCCCATCTCACCATGAGATTTGGTGGCCTTATTGCCGTAAGCGATTTCAATCTGGAAATCAGAAAGAACGAGATCGTTGGATTGATAGGCCCAAACGGTGCCGGAAAAACAACGGCATTCAATGTAATAACCGGCATGCTGGTTCCGAGCGAAGGAAAAGTCCTTTTTAAAGGGAAAGATATTACGGGGCTTAAGCCCCACAGTATAACGGCTCTCGGTATAGCGCGGACCTTTCAGAATATACGACTATTTAAGGAAATGTCCGTGCTAGAGAATGTGCTGGTCGGTTGCGATCTGAGCATAAATACCGGAATACTAGCCGCAACCCTGCACTTGCCTGGATATCGAACTCGCGAGTCCGAAGCCAGGCGCTTTTCAGTAGAGTTGCTGGAACAAGTAGGATTGGCACATTTGGCAAATGAAAAAGGAACAAGTCTTCCGTATGGGCAGCAAAGACGGCTGGAAATTGCGCGAGCGCTTGCCACAAAACCCAAGATTCTTCTCCTCGATGAGCCTGCTGCGGGTATGAATCCCCAGGAATCGTTCGAGCTAATGGATTTTATCCGCAAGATTCGGGACGAATTCGATCTAACCATATTTTTGATCGAGCACCATATGCAGGTGGTTATGGGCGTGTGTGAACGCATGTATGTGCTGGATTATGGCATTACTATTGCTCAAGGCAACCCATCTTCCATTCAGAAGAATCCGAAGGTCATCGAAGCCTATCTAGGGGTGGACTGATGCTGGAAATCAAGAATCTGTCGGTTTTTTACGGTGGTATCCATGCGCTCCAGGGAATCGACCTCGATGTTCCCGATAGAAAGATTGTTACGCTTATCGGGGCCAACGGTGCTGGAAAAAGTACCACACTGCGTGCCATTGCCGGGCTAATCAAGCCAAGTTCAGGCGAGGTGATCCTCCAGGGATCGGTTATATCCGGAAGGCCAACCTTAGAGATCGTTCAGAAAGGCCTCGCGCTGGTACCGGAAGGCAGGAGAATATTCTCGAATCTTTCGGTGGAAGAGAATCTGCTTCTTGGTGCCTATTCCAGAACGGACAAGAAGGCTGTGTTGGCCGATCTCGAGCATGTATATGAGCTTTTCCCAAGACTTAAGGAGAGAAGAGGGCAGAAAGGTGGAACGCTCTCGGGCGGAGAACAGCAGATGCTTGCGGTGGGTCGAGGGCTTATGTCGAGACCCAAACTGCTCATGATGGATGAACCTTCTCTCGGCCTGGCTCCCCTCATCTCCAAGATGATTTTCGAGATAATAAAGCAGATAAATTCAGAAGGCACGACGGTATTGCTTGTGGAGCAGAATGCAAAGGCAGCCCTTGAAGTAGCTGACTATGGATATGTCTTAGAGACCGGCCGCATATCACTTTTTGGTACAGGGCATGAGCTACTTCAAGACGATCGTGTTCGAAAGGCCTATCTGGGCGAAGCACAGTAATAGAGCGGATTCTAGGAGCTAATCCATTTCGGAAATATCAGAAATGCCTGAGCCTTAAGACCATTACAAGCCTGGCGATATTGCGCAAAGCACCAAACAATAGAGCTGTCATAAGCATTGTCGATACTCCAGGCTCGAAGGCTATGATTTCTTGGTAAGTCACCTGCCATCCCACAAGGGCTCCGATGGCTAGGGGAGCCAGGAGCACTATGAGAATGCGCAGCACCAAACCAATAATGGTTCTCAAAATAACAAAGCGGGCATAAAGTTGGGATATACCTGTCTCGCGATATTTGAGCAGGTTTCTGGCCCAGGAATAAGACACAAGCGTTTGCAAGATGATGTTTAGCAAATAAATAATGAAGATGAAGCCGAGTACGAGCTGAGCACGCTGTGTAGGGAAAGGTCGACCGCTCTCTCCTTCGAACAAGATTTGTTCCGCACAAGAGACGAGCTTTGGGAGCAGAAAATTGGATATGAGCACACCATCCTGGGGACAGAGAATCGCTATTGCCGCATTGCGCTCCGGATAGATGACAATACGCGATGCATAGCCTCGAATCGAGCCCCCTTGAAAAATGGATCGGCCTTCTTTATTCTCGATGATTCTCCATCCAAAACCAGTATCACCATCCTTGTAGAGGGGCTGATAGAGCATGGGTGTCTGCGCTGAAGAAAGCCCAGGAATTCTCTGGCCACGCTTTGGCGATACGACGAATCTCAAGAATTTTGCAAGATCTTCACTTGTAGTCACTATGCCATCGGAGGGCGCTGCATCATAGGGAACTTTCTCGACATAAGGAAATGTCAGGCCAAAGAACGAACCGGCACCTACGGCGATACTCAACATCGAGGAGGGCTCTGCAGTAGTAGATCTCATATCCAGCGGAACAGCTATCTTCGATTCGAGGAGTTCTGAGTATTTCATGCCCGAAGCCTTTTCAAGTATTGTGCCCACAATCCGGTAAGAAAGCCGACTCCGCGTATATTTCTCCGTAGGAAAATGAGAACTCAAAAATAAATCTGCGTCTGGAAGACCAGCCTCGAGACCCATGGTTTCAGGATCGAATTCCGGAAGGTCTTTTTCCGGAAACGCGACACGATGTGCTGCAAGAAGCCGCAGAGTAAGCGGAAGATCGAGAGAATCGTCGCTCGCTGTCCTGGCCTTTAGAGAACCGAGTTCCGGAATGAAATGAGTAATTGGCACATCGAGGGTTATCTTTTTTTCATTTACAAGCTGGGCAAGTAATGTCCCCGTAAAGATCTCTGAGGCAGGTCCCATATATAGAGGAGTCGAGATATCCAAAGGATTTCGTTGCCCATCAAAGCCATAGGCTTTATTGAAGACGATTTCTCCACCCTT
>JAAYWE010000180.1 GCA_012516755.1 Treponema sp. | reverse complement strand
TATAGCTACCGATATTACGATACAGGCGAGACTCTCGAAGAGGAAACGAAGAGAAAGGCTGTGGAAGAGGCCTACATTTTTTTGGGATTAGAACCCTATGCTCCTTTTGCGCAGGTAAAGATGCGATATAAAAAACTCTTAAAAGAGCATCATCCGGATCGACATAACAAATCCGATTCAGATACCGCGGAAGCAAATGCGATAAGCGCTAAGATCAACGCGGCTTATCAGCTCATCGAAACATGGGAAGAGTCTCAAGCTAAGAGCTTCAAATAGGAATACATATGGAAGAACAATATGGATAATAAATCCCCTTTATACATCCTCGATGTTTATGCAATTATCTATCGTTCCTATTTTGCTTTTATCCGAAAGCCTCTGCGAAACTCTAAGGGTGAAAATGTATCAGCATTATTTGGTTTTTTCCGTTTTCTTTTTTCTCTATTCGAGCAAAGGAAACCAGAACTATTTGCTGCTGCCCTAGATTCCATAGGACCTACATTTCGCCATACGCAATTTGCCACCTATAAGGCAACTCGCCAAAAAACACCGGAAGATCTGACCGCACAGATTCCAAGAATCGAGACGATCCTTCAGGCATTGGAAGTGCCAGCGATTCGATCTGAAGGATATGAGGCCGACGATATCATAGCAACCTTGGCAGACCAATGTCGGAAAGAGCGTCGACCATGTTTTATTGTTTCCGGGGATAAGGATCTACTGCAACTTGTAGGAGATGATATATTGGCGCTTCGCCCTTCGGAAAACTTTACATTTCGAGAGCTTGATGCCCAAGGAGTCTTCGATGAGTGGGGGGTAAGACCCGATCAAATCCGCGATTTCCTTGCTCTTACAGGAGATGCTTCGGATAATGTGCCGGGGGTAAAGGGTATAGGAGAAAAAACGGCTCAGAAGCTGATTTCGATGTTCGGTTCACTCGAAGCCATATATGATAATTTGCCTGCGATAGAGCCAGAATCTCTACGCAAAAAGCTGGAAGAAGGAAGGGAGAGCGCATTTTTATCTAGAGAGCTTATTTCTCTGTGCTATGATGTTCCTAATTGCCCGCATGACGTCGCTGTTTTGAAACCTTCATTGAATATCGAAGCGGCAGCTCCTCTTCTTTTAAGAGAAGACATCAAAAGCCTTATCCCCGATGAATTGCGAAAGCGATTACACGCAAAACCCATAGCTGGAGAAGAAGTCGCTTCGGCCGAGAGTTTGCAGAGAATTTCAGGTCAAGTTCGGGTTGCGCCTTCTACGAATTCTGCAATTTCTCTTTTGGCCGGATCTCCTGGAGCAATCCAACAGGCTTCTTCCATGGCGCCTCTTGAGAGTATTTCAGGATTATCGATCGGTAATCCAATGCAAGTGAAATACGAACCAGTGCTATCGATCGAAAGACTCGATAGGATTATCGATGAGGCCATTGCTCGATCTGTCTGCGCTTTTGACACCGAGACCGATTCTCTAGATGTGCACAAAGCAGGACTTGTCGGTTTTTCTCTTGCTTTCGATGCTGATTCAGCCTGGTACGTTCCCTTAAAGAGTCCTGATGCAAAATGCATTCCAAAGGATCTTGCCCTTTCTTCCCTTTCCAGACTCATGAAGGAGCAAAACATGCTCCTTGTTGGCCACAATCTGAAGTTCGATATAAATGTGCTCTCCACTGCAGGTCTGGAAGCAAACCTGCCCTGCTTTGACACGATGATAGCCGCATGGGTTCTGGATGCTGAAGCTCCTTCGTTTTCGCTATCTTCGGTTGCTAGCCGTTTTCTCGGGATTTCTGGACTGGAATATGAGGATGTAGTACCAAAGGGCCTCACCTTTGCTGACGTGCCTTTGGCCACCGCAACTCAATACGCATCGGAAGATTCCCACTTTTCTTTTCTTCTCTATCAAATGCTCTCTAAGGAAATTGAGACACAGAGTCTTCATAATATATTCTATAATATAGAGATGCCTTTATTGCCAATCCTTGCGGAGATGGAACGCATAGGGATTCGTGTCGATGCAGAGCACCTTCGTGCCTATGGAGAAGAGCTGCAAATAGAGCTTTCGAATATCGAAAGCCAGATTTTTCATCTGGTTGGCCATGAATTCAATTTAGCCTCTCCAAAGCAGCTGGCTGATGTTCTATTTTCTGAGCGGAAACTACCAGTACAAAAGCGAACAAAAACGGGCTTTTCCACCGATACTTCAGTGCTGGAAGAGCTTGCACCCCTGGATCCGGTTCCTCAGCTCATTCTTAGACAAAGGCTATTGACCAAACTAAAGACGACATATATTGAACCTCTTGCAGAATTGGCGATGGCGCAAGGACGAATTCACACTACCTTTATGCAGACTGGTGCAGCAACCGGAAGGCTTTCCAGCAGAGATCCAAACCTCCAGAATATCCCCATACGCGAAGAAGAAGGCAGAAAAATACGAGAGGCCTTTATTGCCGAGCAGGGGCATCTGCTTATCTCTGCCGATTATTCTCAAATCGAGCTGGCAGTCATGGCTCACCTCTCCAAAGATCCTAATCTTATAAAGGCATTCAAAGAGGGAGTTGATATCCATAAGCGAACCGCTTCCTTTATCTTTGGGATATCCGAAGACCAGGTCGACGCAGAACGCAGAAGAATTGCCAAGACCATCAATTTCGGGGTCATCTATGGCATGAGCGCATTCAGGCTGGCGCGAGATCTGGGTATTTCAAATAGCCTTGCAAAGCAATTCATCGATTCATATTTTTCCACCTATTCAGGTGTAGCGGATTTTATTCAAAAGACGATCAAGGAAGCTCAAGAAAGAGGGATGACTTATACTCTGTTCGGGCGCAGACGCAAAATTCTCGGCATCAATTCAAAGAACAAAACCGAGCAGCAGGCGGCACAGAGAGTTGCCGTCAATACCCCAATTCAAGGGACAGCCGCAGACATAGTAAAGATAGCGATGATAAGAGTGCATCGAAGGCTAAAGAAGGAAATGCCCGAGGTGCATATGCTGCTACAGGTGCACGATGAGCTTGTCTTTGAAGCGCCGAAAGCCATGGTGGAAGGAGCCATGAAGCTGATCAAAGAGGAAATGGAACATGCTGTATTGCTCGATATTCCACTTAGAGTAAGCATGGAATCGGCCGCATCTTGGGGCCAAATGCATCTTTAATCTAAAAGGAAAGATCGATGTTCATACTTGGCCTAACGGGAGGCTATTGCGCTGGGAAAAATGAAGTCGCAATCATACTGGAAAAATGTGGCTGGAGGCTGACTGATGTCGATGAGCTCGGCCATGCGGCGCTTCCTCTGGTATGCGATGAACTTGTCGATGCTTTTGGTAGCTCGATACTCAAAGAAGATGGCTCCATAGATCGAAAAAGACTTGGATCGCTGGTATTCAATGATACAGAGCAATTGAAAAAGCTTGAAAACATCGTGCATCCAGCAATGCTCTCTCTGCTCGATAAGGAAATAGAGAAAGCACAGCAGAATATAATAGAAAAACTATGCATAAATGCGGCATTGCTCTATCGTTTTCCACAGCTTGATTCATGCGATGCAATCATTGAAGTGCGTGCACCGATTTATTTACGAATCGCTAGGGCGATGCAGAGAGATCATCTTTCCTTCGATGAAGCTCTTAATAGAATCTCAAGCCAAAAAGACCTTTGGAGAAAGAGATCTAGCATCTGCGTCCCTATATATATGCTCTGGAATCTCCAGTCTCTGGATGAACTCGAGGCCGATACTCTGCAGTTGCTCAAGAGAATAGAAGATGAAATAAAACAAAAGCGAAGCTTTATCGAATAATTCATCCTGCCGATATTATTTAAATAGGGGTCTAGAAATGTCGGATCATTCAAGAAAATTGCTATGGATTGCCGTCGCGATAAGTGGCTTCGCGTTGATTGTCCTTCTTGCTGTATTCATTATCTTTCCACCCAATCAGTCATCTGAATCCAGGCCTTTTGACCTGACGGGCAGGTCGCCTGCCAAAGAGATATCCCCAAATGATTTTTCCGCCTTTCCAAGTATCGTCGTTCAGTCCTCAGAAGAAGAGGCTCAGGTCTCAGATACTTCAAAGAATGGGAAAACAGAGCCCCAAAAACCGGAGAGCACTGTTATCATAGTTCCCGCTCCTTCGTCAAATCAAAAGACCATTGCCGCTCCTTTACAACCAAGTGGGTCGCAATCTGAAAATGCCACTGCTGCACCTAAGACATCTCAGACATCTCAATCTGCCCAGACAGCAACTCAGAGCTCTACAAAGACAAGCCCGGCAACAATGCCAAGCGCCTCATCGACGCAGAAGACAACAACCCAGCCAGCACCCTCTTCCACACCAAAAACCAACTCATCGAGCATGGAATATTGGATTCAGGTTGGTAGTTTTTCGCAACAAGCTACTGCAGAAAAACTTCGAAATGAATATATGACTCGAGGAATGACAGCGATCCTCTCGCAGAAAGATGTTGGCGGTAAAACCTATTATCAAGTCAAGGTCGGGCCTTATGCTTCATCGGAAGAGGCAAAAAAATGGATGCTTACGGTAAAATCCGTAAAAGGCGCAAGTCAGGATGCTTTTGTAACAAGTCGATAAGCATTAAATCCGCAAAATAATTCAACCCTCAAAATCGAACATATAACAATAATCATAAATGACAATTCTTTCTCTCAACCCTCATAAATTAAAGAACCTGAGAATGCATAATAATTCTCCTTAAGGCAATCGAGCCCGAAATTTCATTTGACAACAGGCGATTTGGAAGCTAAACTTTTTTAGGCGCTTTATGCCGGCGGATTTTTCCGTTTTTAGCAATCAGATAAAGGAGTCGCCAATGAAAAAGATCATTATCGGCCTGTTTGCTATTCTTATGGCACTTTCCTTCGTGCTGCCAGTCACTGCTCAGGCAAAAAAACCTCTAAAGGTCGCATTTGTTTATATCGGCCCACCTGGTGATCTCGGTTGGACCTATGAGCATGAACGAGGACGGCTCGCTTTACAGAAGCATTTTGGCAATAAAATCGAAACCAAATATGTAGAAAACGTTCCGGAAGGCCCGGATGCAGAACGGATCATTCGCCAATTCGCCATTCAGGGATTCGATGTTATCTTCACTACAAGCTTTGGTTACATGGATCCAACATATGCGGTGGCTCAGGAATTCCCAAATATAATTTTCGAACACTGCTCGGGATATAAGACAGCTCCAAATATGGCAACATATTTTGGTCGAATCGAAGAAGCTCGCTATCTGACTGGCATTATTGCTGGCCGCATGACCAAGACCAATAAGATCGGATATGTAGCAGCCTTTGGAATTCCTGAAGTTGTAAGGGGTTTAAATGGCTTCGCTCTGGGAGTACGCTCTGTTAATCCTAATGCCAAGATCCAGGTCGTCTGGACAAATACCTGGTATGATCCAGTAAAAGAAAGAGAAGCCGCAATAGCACTTCTCGATGCAGGCTGCGATATCATTGCACAACACCAGGATACTACGGAACCCCAGAAAGCAGCACAGGAGAGAGGTAAGCTATCTATTGGCTATGACTCAGATATGGCACAATTCGTAGGAGATACTGTTCTTGCCAGTGCAATTTGGAACTGGGGAACCTACTATATAAGGACTATCCAAGAAGTATTGGACGGAACCTGGAAGACACATTCCTACTGGGGTGGATTAAAAGATGATATAGTCAGCCTCTCCGATCTGAGTCCGCTCGTGCCAGCCAATGTTAGAAAAGAAGTGGAGAATGCAAAGAAGAAGATATTGGGCGGCTGGAGCATCTTTACCGGCCCCATAAAGGATCAAAATGGCAAAATTGTCTATAAGGCCGGCGAAATCATTCCAGATGACAAGCAACTCTCGATGGATTGGTTTGTAGAAGGCGTAGTAGGTAAGGTTCAGTGATTCTTTATTGCCGGTATGTGTGCTCTATGCAATACATACCGGCTTTCTCTATCCATAAAATCTATGATTGATTCGAACATTCCGAGAATCGAAATGCGACGGATCTCCAAGTCCTTCCCAGGAGTCGTTGCAAATGATTGCATCGATTTGAAACTCCATAAGGGAGAAGTCTTAGCGCTTCTTGGAGAGAATGGAGCTGGAAAAAGCACCTTGATGAATATACTGTGTGGCTTGTATAGGCAAGATCAAGGTGAAATATACATAGATGGACAGAAAGTCGAGATCCACTCTCCTCGAGATGCTCAGAAATATGGAATAGGGATGGTGCATCAGAGTTTCAAGCTTGTAAATTCGATGAATGTTCTTGAGAACATCATCCTAGGCCTCCGCGATGAGCCATTCATTCCGGATATGAAACGAGTCCGCAAGCAGCTAATGGAATTAGCATCTCAATATCATCTCAATATCGACCCGGATGCCTATATCTGGCAGCTATCTGTTGGGGAACAGCAGAGAGTCGAGATCCTAAAACTTCTCTACAGAAATGCCGAAGTCCTGATTCTGGATGAACCCACCGCGGTCCTCACTCCACAAGAGGCTCATGAACTGAATCGCGTCATAAAGACCATGAAGCAGGAGGGCAAATCCGCAATATTCATAACTCACAAAATGGAAGAAGTTATTGAGTTCTCGGATCGCGTCATGGTCTTGCAGAAAGGGAGAGTTGTTGCGGAAACACCTACTTCGGAGACGAGTCCTAAAGACTTAGCCCGAATGATGGTGGGACGTGAAGTTCTTTTTCAAATAGAAAGAAAGCCCTACAACCCGGGCAAGACAATACTGGAGCTTTCCGATATTGAAGCGCTTGGCGATAGAGGACTGCCTGCCCTCAAGAATATATCATTTAGCCTTAGGGCAGGAGAAATACTTGGCATAGCCGGGGTCGATGGTAATGGCCAACGAGAGCTGGCGGAAGTCATAACCGGACTGCGAAAGTCCACAAAAGGAACACTAAAGATTGCAGATAGAGATATGACCAACAAGTCTCCACTTGAGATCATTTGTCATGGAGTAGCCCATATTCCTCAAGATAGGGCATCCGTAGGAGCTGTAGGAGATCTCAGCGTGGCTTCGAATCTTGCTATGAAGCAATATCGTTCCAGGCCTCTCGCACAGGGAATTATCCTCCTTCCCAAAAGAATCATCGAATTTGCCCGCAAATTGATAGACAAATTTCGCATCGCCACTCCATCGCCCGGCACTCAGATCAAGTTTCTCTCGGGCGGAAATGTGCAAAAGACGATTTTGGCAAGGGAGATCGGCGCAGCACGATCTTTGATGGTTGCTGTCTATCCTTCGCGAGGGCTCGATGTGGGGGCTACAGAATCAGTAAGGCGTCAACTGATCAATATGCGAGATGAAGGCCTGGGAATTCTGCTTGTATCCGAAGATCTGGATGAACTCCTGCAAGTATCGGATCGCATAGCAGTAATGTTCGAAGGAAGGTTTATGGATATTTTCGACGCTGAAAAAGCAGATATCGAAAATATTGGGATGCTTATGGCGGGCATGAATGCGGAGGCCATCAGATGAGACTTGTATTCGAAAAAAGAAAAACAACATCGATTTCCGCTCTTATACTCGTGCCTATGGTATCATTTGCGGTCTCTCTGTTTCTGACTGCCCTGTTGCTTATGATCTTTGAAGCCGACCCTTTAAAAACCTATACAGCAATGGCAATTGGTGCTTTTGGATCTTTGTATGGTTTTGCAGAGACACTTGTAAAGGCTATTCCTCTAATGATGACAGGTCTTGGAGTGGCAATCGCTTTTCGGTTGAAGTTCTGGAATATAGGAGCCGAAGGTCAGCTTGCATTGGGAGGCGTAGCGGCAGCGGGAGTAGCTCTTTTTATGGAACAATTTCTGCCGGGTCCTTTACTCTTAGTGGGCGCCCTATTAGGAGGCTTGCTTGCCGGTGCGCTTTGGGCTGGTATACCAGCTCTTCTAAAGACTTCTCTCAATGTCGATGAGACGCTTGTTACTCTTATGATGAATTATATAGCTATTCTGTTCTCCGAATACCTGTACTATGGTCCATGGCGTGATCCTAAGGGATATGGATTCCCTGGTTCGCGTATGTTTGCATCCAATGCATGGCTTCCGCGCATAGTGGGACGCGCGCATATTGGCGTTTTGATTGCCTTGTTCCTTGCGCTTGTTCTATGGTTTATTCTAAAGCGCACACGTTGGGGCTTCGAGCTACAGATCATCGGTGCAAGCCAGCAAGCGGCAAGATATCAGGGAATCGCCGTTGAACGCAATATTGTTCTTGCAATTACAATCTCTGGGGCTCTCTGCGGACTCGCTGGAGCATTCGAGGTAACAGGTATATCGCACCGCCTTCAACAAGGCCTTTCTATAGGTTACGGATATACAGCAATAATAGTTGCTTGGATGAGCCAACTCAATCCTCTTGCTGTTCCTTTTGTAGCGGTAGCACTCGCCGCACTATCTGTTGGAGGCGATCAGGTGCAGATGACAATGGGGCTACCCGCAGCCATGGGTACAGTGATGCAAGGTCTCATACTATTTCCGATGCTCGCGGGATCCTTATTCACCGAATACAGACTTATGGCAGTAAAAGACAATATAAATTCAACCTGCCGCGATGCAACTTAGGAGCAATGCATGGATTTTATCACTTCAATTCTAACGATTACCATTCGAGCAGGAACAAGCCTTACCATTGCAACTATCGGAGAAATACTCACAGAACGAACGGGCATTCTGAATCTCGGTGTCGAGGGAATCATGCTTATGGGGGCTTTAACAGCTTTTGCCACCGTTTTTTATAGCCACAGCATCATGCTGGGAATTTTAGCAGCAATTGCGATCGGAGGCATTCTCGCCTTGCTGCATGCTTTTCTTACCACAACGATGAGGGCAAATCAGGTCGTCTCAGGGCTTTCGATAACGCTATTTGGAACAGGATTTTCGTCATTTCTTGGACAAAGGCTTGGACCGGAATCCAACAATTTCAGACTTGTAGGCCTTAGAGCAGAGCGAATCCTACCCTTTGCTCCGAATTGGGTAAAGGACATTCCGATTCTTTCGGCTTTCTTGAATCAAGATATAATGACCTATTTTGTATATCTTTTCATTCCACTTGCATGGTTTTTCCTTTACAAGACAAGACCGGGCTTATGGCTTCGTTCTGTGGGGGAAGATCCCTATACCGCTGATGCGATGGGAATCGATGTAACAAAGACCAGGTACTTCTATACAATAATCGGAGGCATGCTGATAGCCCTAGGTGGTGCTCATCTTTCTCTTTCCTACACACCAGGATGGTCGGAGAACATTACCGGCGGGCGAGGATGGATCGTAATTGCACTCGTTATCTTTTCGATGTGGAATCCCGCACGCGCCGTGTGGGGATCTTTGTTGTTTGGAGGGATCAATGCCGTCCAGTTTCGTCTTCAAGCATCCGGAACGAGCGTACCTGCAAACTTTCTCAACATGTTGCCATATATTGGCACCATACTGGTTCTCGTCGCTATCACATGGTGGGAAGCCTTATCCAAGAGAGTCGGGGCGCCCGCCGCGCTTGGATCCTCATACATGAGGGAGGAAAAATGAAAAAGGACATAATCGAGGCCGCGATGGGAAAGGCACAATGCGACGTTAATTATACCAACTGTATATTGGTAGATGTACTTTCCGGCCGTTTACTCAAAGATTCTGTTATTTCGATAAAGAATGGTTATGTGGCAGGAATCAACGATGGGCTTTCGGCAAAGGAAACTATAGATCTGAAAGGAATGTATCTTGCACCCGGTCTCATCGATGCCCATGTACATATAGAGTCATCGCTTCTGACTCCGGCGGAATATGCCAAGGTCGTAATACCTCATGGAACCACAACTGTAGTTGCCGATCCTCATGAGATTGCCAATGTGATGGGCTATGATGGCATGCGATATATGCTGAATGTTTCAGAGAATATCCCCCTCGATGTGTATTTTATGGTGCCATCCTGCGTACCTGCCACCGATTTTGATACTGCGGGCGCGGCGCTCTATGCCTCTGATATGCACCAGTTTTTGCAGGAACCTCGCGTGCTCGGCCTTGGTGAAGTGATGAACTACCCAGGAGTTTTGGCCCAAGATCCACAACTTATGGATAAGATCGCACTGTTCAAGTCGAATGGAAGACCTATCGATGGTCATTCACCCGGACTATCTGGCGCTCGTCTATCGGCCTACATAGCAGCAGGCATAGGCTCTGACCATGAGTGCACCACTGCAGAAGAGGCATTGGAAAAAGTGGACAAGGGAATGTTCATAATGTTGAGGGAAGGTTCCACGGCAAAAGATCTGCGTAACCTGTTATCCGCGGTGCGAGGCGAGAATGCGGGGCGCTTTCTGCTCTGTTCCGATGACAGGCATTGCAATGATCTACGGGATGAGGGCCACATAGACTATTCGCTAAGGCTTATGCTAGACGCGGGT
>JAAYWE010000179.1 GCA_012516755.1 Treponema sp. | reverse complement strand
TGGCATCCAGCAGTATCTAATCGAATTCCTCGCAGCCCTACCGAATTAGTCGAAAATGATCTGTCCGGGGATATCTGACACAGCATCTTGTTCGTTGGTCTTTGTAGATACAAGGCGTGCTGCTGAGCGCACTTCCCTGGCGGCGTTCGCTGGAGCGCAGCCCCAACCGGCTCGCTATGAATACTGCGCGCGTCGCAATCAAAATCCATTACACAGGACTTCACCTTTGTGCGCGCTTGAAGTAGGCTAGCCTAAATGACTTTAAACAATCAAGAGAATTCGAACAATCAAGAGAATTCATCCATACAAGAGAACTCGTACGATATCGTTGGATTCCCAGAGGATACAGCTGCCGAGCTTGCTTCGCAGGCTTCTGCAAAAATGGTTAGAAATGCTGGTAAACTTTCGCTCCTTACCTTTATTTCGCGTGTGCTCGGCCTCATCCGCGAGATGACCAAGGCGCGCTTTCTTGGAACCGGGATCTATTCGGATGCTTTTACGGTCTCTTTCATTATTCCCAACTTTCTTCGCCGCCTATTTGCCGAAGGCTCCGTAACTGTAGCTTTCATCCCCACATACAAGGGTTATCTTCATGCCCAGAATGATAGCGAAACTCGCGAATTCCTTTCCGCAAGCCTCACGATTTTGAGCATCTGTGTGACGATCGTAGTGGCGATAGGAATTGCCCTTGCACCTATAATAGTCAAGCTGTTTGGTTCAGACCCCATGGAAACAGCTATCCTCACGCGTATCATGTTTCCATTCCTTGCATTTGTTTCTTTTGCCGCTCTTTTGCAAGGCATTCTGAATGCTCACGAAATATTTGGACCATCCGGATTTGCGCCAATTCTATTCAATGTCTGTTTTATTGTGGTGCCGTGGATTCTCGGAGATCGTCTTGGTAATCCCGCTAGATCCATGGCTGTCGGTGTTGTATTGGGCGGCCTTGCCCAAGCCTTAGTTCAACTGCCTGCCGTATTGAGGCTGAGCACTCATATAGGGCTCATGAATCCAATCCGGGCTCTTAGGAATTCCGGGATGCGCAAGGTTTTTGCTCTTATTGCGCCAACAATTCTAGGAATGGCCGCTTATCAGGTAAACGATCTTGTGAGCACCGCATATGCTTCGCGTGCCGGTGTAGGAGTAGCATCGAGCCTTCAGTATTCACTGCGCCTTCAAGAGTTGATTCTGGGCATCTTTGCGGTCTCCGCGGGAACGGTGCTTTTGCCTCGCCTGGCCGATACTGTAAGACAGGGAGATTGGGCAGAGTATTCAAAGATCCTTGGCAATACCATGCGGTCTTTGCTCTTGCTCACCGTCCCCGTGGCGGTTTTTTCCATGGCATTTACGGTTAGGATCGTAACGCTGCTCTTCAAGACCGGCGATTTTTCCGATGTCTCGGTTCAGCTCACGGCGAGCGCTTTTTTCTGGCATCAAACTGGCCTCGTCTTCATTGCGATGAATAGGCTAATCGCCCCAGCGTTTTATGCTCGAAGCAATACCAAGACGCCAACATTTGCCGGAATAGCGAGTTTTGCCGTAAATATCCTCCTTGTTCTATTGCTGGCCTTTAGATTCCAAGGTGCAGGAATAGCTTTTGCGCTCTCCTTTTCGAGCGCCGTAAATACCGTATTGCTGGTGTGGGCGCTTATTAAAGATAGCATCGAGGGTATAAGGAACGAGT
>JAAYWE010000178.1 GCA_012516755.1 Treponema sp. | reverse complement strand
CAGAAATCTAAATCCCTAATCAGATTGTTTGTATTGTCGATGTAATCATTTATCCCCACCACAACCGCATATTTTTCCCCTTCGAATGTGGCATTAGTTGGAGCTAAAATCTCACAGCTTGCTAATAGTGCCTATAGAACGAGCACAAAAAACGCTCCCTTCATTAACCCCCTATATTTGCTAGTCTCTTTTGCGAAATCTTTCATCTTTATGCACATAAACATATATGTATATTTGCTGGATGTATGTAGAGTTTTAGAATTCATATCTCATCCCAATTACAAGCCCAGATAATAGGCTGTTGCCATCCGCTCTGAATGCATATTCCAAGGGCAGGGCTGCGAAAAAAGCTGCACCATTGTCAATTCTGGCATTCCAAGATACTTTCAAAAACCACGAATTATATGCCGAATAAAGCGTTGTTTGTGTATAATTAGAAAAGCTTGCAAGATATGCCATAGAAAACAAGAAGCCATTTTTATGCATCGTTGTGGAATTAGTGAATTCTAAGCCAAGATTCAGTTCTGGCCCAAGCCCAATAGAATCCCATGCTCTATAGCGTGAACCATCCGGGAGCCAGTTAGAAGCTGACATGGTTATAAATTGAGCATGCAGTCCCGGTGAAAATATCATATTGACGCGCGATGAAGTCTCTTTTTCTGCTTTTGCTTTTATAAGATTCTCATCTTCGAGAGATATTAGGAATAACCAATTCGCATCAGCTGAGACATTCCATCCATGGTGATATCCTGTTGCGGCGCTTTCGACTTTCGTCCTAGCATAAGCAAATCCCATGCCGAATTCCAGAGCCGGAAGAGCCCCGATTGCCTGCGTAGCGCCAAGTTTGCAAACCATAAACACCAAGAACAAAAACGGCTTTGCTTTTGCCTTGCCGATTGTCATATTCATAGTTATTGTTTAATACTACATGGTTTCCTTCGCAGCGTCATCAAGCGGTATGTCAGTATGAAGAAGATATTTGTTTATTCATCATTAATTCTAATTTCTTCATTTGTTTTGTGCGCCATGTCAGGATGTAGACCTCGCTTGCGGCTACCGGAGGATAATAGTCTGGGCGGAAATGCGCAATGGCTTGTTATATCTTCCCAGTATTGTCAAATGAAAAAAGATCCTACCAATAGTTCACAAAACCTCTCCATTCTCCGAAAAGGGACCGTTTTGCGGATAATTGAGAGCAAGTATAGTACATCGGAAAGCGATCGAGGGACACTCTGGTTCAGAATACAAGAAGCTGGGCAAACCGGATGGGTTCCAGCCCTGGAGGTAATGACCTACTCCAGCGAAAAGCAAGCAAGAAATGCAGCTCTCAGGATGGAATAAGCATGGAATTTTTCAAAGCATGGATCCTTCCACCGCTTGTCGGTGCAATTATCGGGTATTTTACTAACTGGCTCGCTATAAAGATGCTTTTCAGACCATACAAGACAATCAAATTTGCGGGCATTGCCTTGCCCTTTACTCCAGGCTTGCTGCCGCGCGAGAAGGACAAGCTTGCTGTAAGTTTAGGAGAGACAGTCTCTAAGGAGCTCCTGACTGCAGAGGTGATCACTCAAAGAATTCAGTCTGCTGATATAAAGCAGACTATCTTGAAGGCTATCAAATCGGCTTTAGCTAGTTTTTTCAATCAGGATGCAGGACGGATTTTTTCCCAAATTGGTGAGCCAGGCCTGGAGGAAAAAAAAGATGATGAGCCCTCACTTCTTCTGCTGGAATCAAATGGCCAGAAAATAACGAAAGAAGTCCAGTCTGGTAATGGAACTACAATAGATTCAGAAGTCTCTGCGCTTCAACGCAATATAATTGAGGCTTTACAACATCTAGTGGAGCGCAAGAGCGTTCAAAGCTCCATAGAGGGAATCTTCGCCGAATTCCTGAATCGAATTGGCAAGCTCTCCTTTAAAGAATTAGTTTCTAAAGAACAATTTATAGCATCTGTACTCAAAGCTTGTTCTACTTTGCAAACAAGAGTGCTTTCCGAATCTAACCATGAGCAGAGCCTTCAATCCTCGAAATCTAAATCATCACGTTTTAATCCGCTTTTGAAAGCCGTTATAGACCTTCCTCCGGATGTAACGATTATGGCTTTTACAGATGCTCTTGTTCCGCAAGTATATACCTGGTTTCTGGACTATATCGATAGTTTTTTTCATAGTGAAGGATTTAGGGCAAGGCTAGAAACCGAAGCTCAAGCATTTGTAAAAAGAGCATTGGATAGACTAGGGCCCATCCAAAGGCTTTTTATCTCTATTGCGGGATACGATGCCAAAATTGCTCAAGCCATGCCCGAGAACATCGAGGATCTAATACAAACCATAGAACGCATCTTGAAAGATCCCTCCACTCCTCAAAGTATTTCCAAAACTATTTCCAGGGCAATTATTAATTGGCGTTCGAAGGACGAAGCTGAAACCACAAAGACCGGTCCAGAGATATATCAGCGCGCTGATGACTCCATCGGCTCTAAGAGCAGAGTTGTATCTGAACAGATTGTTCTGTCTCTAAAGGATTCTTCCGAAGACTTGCGACTGCGAGCTGAAGCCATATATCACTCTCTTGCGGATCTGGAGTTTGGGGAAATTCTAGGAATAAGGTCAAATGAGGAAGCCATATCGGGATTTGTCTTTTCAATCATCGTTCCAACCATGCATGTCTCCGATAGCAGTGCTTCCAATACAATGGGATCGATTTTTATTGAGGTCTTAAAGGATGTTTCAAAAGGCAAGACCTTCGCGGATATTCTCAAAATTCAAGATTCCGAAATCGAGAGAATTTCGGTATCGCTTACCGATGGTTTAATCGAACTCATTCAATCCAGAATATCGACTTTAATAGACGCATTCGATATAACTTCGATGGTCTCAGAACGGATCGATAGCCTGGACATGAAAGAGGTCGAACGCATTGTTCTTCAAGTAGTAAAAAAAGAATTGGCTTGGATTACATGGCTTGGAGGTATTTTGGGAGGAATGATAGGCTTCATTCAGAGCATAATCTCGACTTTTTAAACTCTGCACACAGATAGAATGAGCCTGTTACAAGAAGGCTAGCATTTTTCTCCCTTGCATCGCTAAGAGCTTTGGCTATTGCGCTATTTGTATCTTCGATTAGATAGCGATCTGATATAATGCTATTCGACATCTGTTTTTGAAAACTATTAAATACAATAGCTGGTTCACTTTGTTTAAATGTGCCTGGCCTTGTTATGATTATTTCGTCGAAATATGGTGAGATTATTTTCGCGATTTCATCATGCTTTTTATCATGAGCGCATCCGAACAATAAAATGCGTGGAGCCTTTGAAAGCTCTAGGAATGTGGAAAGATTGGTTCGAATCGATTCTGGAGTATGAGCTCCATCCAGCACAACGAATGGAGAATGTGAGACTATCTCAAATCGGGCGGGCATAGATGATGAAGAAAAGCCCTGAAGCATGTGTTCCGTATTCAGCTCGATATCTAGCTGAGAAAGGGCGAGGGCAGAAACGGCCATATTTCCAGCATAGATCGAGCCCACCAAAGGCGCGCTGATTTCAATCGAAGCACCTCGCATGAGTCGAAGAAGGCTGGATGGTGTAGTATCGGTTGCGGATAATCTACAACAAGTGCCATGGATATTGATCTTTATATCGGACAAAGAGATATCTCTCCCGACCAGAAGGCAGGGAGCTCCTATATCTTCGGCTTTCTTGCTGATCACTCTGAACGCCTCTGTTTTTGGTTGAATAGTGCAGACAGGTACACTTCTCTTTATGATTCCCGCTTTTTCTGCGGCAATGAGAGGTATGGTCGAACCAAGAAATTGAGTATGCTCGAGTTCTATAGGTGTTATTACGCATACATTGGGTGATACGATGTTGGTAGAATCCAGCCGTCCTCCTAATCCTACCTCGATAACCTGTGCTTCGAAACCAGCTAGACGAAAGGCGCAAAAGCCTATCAGGGTGGTCAATTCGAAGAATGTTGGCAATTCATTGCCAGGAAAGTCTTCTTGAGTCCTGCCTTCGACAAGGGAATAGACTTCTTCCGCAGCCTTAAGCAAGAGCTCATCAGCCATTTCTATGCCTGATTCTGTGATTCGTTCTTTCCAAGAGAGGATATGGGGTGATGTATACAGTCCGGTTCGCAGTCCGGATGATTCGAGTGTTTTTGCAATCAATGTTGCTACCGAGCCCTTGCCTTTCGAACCCGCTACATGTACAGTTAGTCTTCCCAAATGCGGATTGCCAAGCTGTGCGGCCATCCAGTGCATGCGATCCAGCTTGAATTCGGTTGCCTGACCCTTTTCGACGTTGACAAATCCAAGGACGAAATCATAGACCCCATCGATGGATGAAAAATGTCTATTGCTCACGGATAGAGCATGCGCAATGCGCTTAAATTCGTCAAGGGAGATTGTCTATTGTTTAAAATAGATTTGTGCTTTGATAAAAGGCTAGCTTCAACTTGCCGATAAGCTTAGATGAGGATGATGTGAGAAATATTCACGCTGCAGAAGAAAGGCAGCCAGCAAAATCCCCGATACACCGAAGGGGCCGCGGTTGGGGATCTTCGCAGAAAGCACTTTCTCAATCCTATGAATCTACAAAAATAGACCAACCTCTGCATCTGCATGACAAGCAGGTAGTGGTTATTATCGAATCTGAAGGAGCCGTTTTTAATATTCATAAATATTGGCACGAAATGGCTTATCTGCCGTCTTTTATTGGTTGCTTTGGTGGCAATGTTGATCCATCGATTGTGGGTGAGGTCTGGAGGACTGTAGCTCTTGAGACATCTCTTCGGGGAGAAAATCCGATTGTTATTCTTCTCGCGGCTTTGCGGGTGCTAAATGCGCTATTCCCTTCCATGCAGAGAGCTGTGATCATCAAGACTCTGGAAAAATATAGTCTCTCCGAGAAAACACTTGAAGATCTTTTTAATCTGAACGAAAAAAATCCTGCGGAGATGATGATCATCGATTGGTTTTCTATGGCCGAAGGCTTGATTCAAGAGATCGGAAGAGTACCTCATTTCAGCACAGCGGAAGAATTCTTACATAGCGTAAAGTATGTTGCTCCTCGTTCAGAGGTGCTTGTATATAGCCGTCTTGCCGAGCTTTCGGCGATGAGAATGTGGCAAAATGCTGGACTTGGAGAATGCTTCTATCGCCTTGCAGGGAGAGAAAGAGGAAAGCCTGGAGATTATCTCCGAGCCGCTCTATCTGCAGGTTTCGAGCGTTCGAGCATGGTAGCTATCGGAGCATCGGCAGCTATGTTTCGCGCAGCTCAACTTGCAGGCATTCGCTTTTATCCAATCACTCCAGGCCTGGAAGAAGATGCCTGGAAGACATTGGCTGAACATTGGTTTCCGGCCTATCTTCGCGGAGAAGCATGGAAAGTCGATATGCATGCTGAGCCATTCTACGAGCAGATGTGTCAAGAATTCAATGTCATGAAGACTTCAAGGTACATAGCTACACGTTTGCATTTGACATCATCAAAATTCGAAGCATAGAATTTCTAAAGGCCATTGTGGATCTCTGTTGAATTTACTTACGAGACTCTTGAGCATCACTGTTTCGCTCTCGGAGAAGGCTTTTTGGAAATTGGAACCATAGAAAGTCGAGGAATCCAGCCATCTCTCCAATTCCTTTTCATCTATAGGCCGAGAATAGGAAGCTCTGAGTATGGCCTTTCGAAAACCGGAAGAGCCCATGCTCGACTTCTTCTCGAACCATTCCTGTTTAGAACATTTTTCCGAGTCAAGTCTTGCATAGGTTGGACCATGTCCAAGTTCATTTTCAAAAGCCAAGAGACGTTCGCAAAACTCCTTTTCTTTGTCGTTGAGATTTTCCATGGCTATTAGTGCGCCAGAAAGGCGCGAAGATGCTTCTATATCTACATCGAAAGCCAAAAAGCTTAATAATCCATTTTCAACATTTCCCGCAAGGCCAGCCAAAAACTCGCTTACATCGATGGGGACACGGCAGAATTCACATAAGATAATAAAAGATGGCTTAGCCTCCGAAAAGAAGCTTTCAAGTGCAGCACTTGTAGCACCAGATGTTGTAAAATCTCCATATGTAACAATTTCAGGCTGGATTATTTCTTCTTCTGTCTTGCTCAAGTTTTCAAGCTCCATCTTGGCTTCTTTATTGCCGAGCAGAACAAAAGCCTTACCTTCGCGAGTCCTTCTCAGCGCTTCCATGGTATAGAATCCGGATCGTGGATCGACAACTATAATATTATCAAATGGCTTGAGCGGAAGATGATTGAAAATAGCCGTGCGTATAGCAAGGAGGCGATCGGTTGTCGAAGATTCACTGCGAATCCTCCAGCTAAGTCGAGATTTTCCTTTTTTAGACCATATAAGGTTCACATCTTCGATTAAGTTTAGATCTTCGGGCTGTATTGCCAGTTGCGCTTCTCTTCGGATTAAGACATCGCTGCGCTTTGTACCTTCATATCCAAGCTCGCCTGGAATATAGAAAAGTCTTCCCATCAAGGAGAAAGGCAGATATTGTTGGGCTACCCAGTGTTCTCGATATGCATGAGGATATTGATAGCCTTCTCCGTGGCCGAATGCAACTTTATCGCGATTTGCATCTTTTAAATGGTCTGGAACCTCGGCCTGTTCTGATTGCACAGCTTCTAAGGCATCGAAGTAGCAAAGAATGGAGTTGGATTTTGGAGCAAGTGCACAGTAGAGTGTTGCATGCACAAGATGGAGCTGACCTTCAGGCAAGCCCACACGATCAAAGGCTTGGGCGCAGGAATTAACCACCGTAATCGCTTGGGGATCTGCAAGGCCAATGTCCTCACAAGCAAGGATGAGAAGTCGCCTCAAGATAAAATCGGGATCTTCTCCTGCGTATATCATCCGGGCAAGCCAATAAAGGCTTGCGTCGGGGTCTGAGCCTCGCACGCTCTTTATGAAAGCACTTATAGTATCGAAGTGGTAATCGCCATCTTTGTCGTATAATACCGCTCGACGCTGAATGCTTTCTTCCGCATCTTTCATGTTGATAATAAGACTCGTTCCTTCCTGAGGAGGCCAAAACGAACTACTGGTTTCGATAGCTAGCTCCAAGGCATTGAGTAGACTGCGCGCATCACCATCTGCCGTCTCTATGATATGCTCGAGCGCTCCATCCTCAAATCCAATATTGTATAGGCCATATCCTCGCTCTTTGTCTTCGAGGGCTTGGCGCGCTATTTTGAAAAGGTCTTCTTTTGTAAGCTGCTTGAGAACAAAGACTCGAGATCGTGAGAGCAGCGCCCTGTTGACTTCGAAGAAAGGGTTCTCAGTCGTGGCTCCGATGAGAATTACAGTGCCATTTTCGATCCATGGTAAAAGGGCATCCTGCTGGCTCTTATTCCAGCGATGGACCTCATCGACAAAGAGAATCGTCTTTCGGCTATACATGTCTCGATAAGTTTTAGCCTGATCGATAGCTTCTCGGAGGTCCGCAACTCCCGAGAGTACCGCATTGAGAGTTATAAAATGACTCTTGGTTGTGTTGGCAATGATACGAGCGAGGGTTGTTTTGCCAGTTCCAGGTGGACCCGCAAAAATAACGGAACTAAGCTGGTCTTTTTGGATGGCCCGGCGTAGAAGTCTTCCTTGTCCTACAATGTGTTCTTGGCCTACGAATTCATCGAGGATGCGCGGGCGCATGCGGAAAGCAAGGGGCTCTGTTGTTCTCGAAGCATCATAGCCTATGTCAGAACTGAAAAGAGGGTGAGGAGAGTTGCTATTCTGCGATCCAGCCACTCCAGGCTCCTTCGGAATAGGTATTCCGATAGAGTGCGTAGGAACCTTCGCTTCCTGCGGCAAGAAGAGCGAATAACGTATTAGAATCGTCTACTGGTTGCCAGAAACCTTCGACCTGCTTTGCACGCACGGTGCTGTTGTAAATGCTCTGAGATGTGGAGATAAATCCCACTCCATTTTCGTAGACAATAGATCCGTTTTCATCACATTCCATATAGCCTGATGTTGAAGTTCCCATAGCAACGAGAATACGTTTAGAGGTTGAAGGTTGATCCAAAAGGATAAGAGGCCCAAGTTCTGAAGAGCTCTTTACTAAAAAGTTGGACCAGTTTCCCGATGCATAGTCATAGATTTTTCCATCGCTCCTCGAAACAAGGATACGACCAGCACCATCGGATGCAATACCCTTAAGGCCTTTTGAAAGGGCTGGATTATTCGGACTTGAGTCCTCGTCAATGGAGCCTTCTACTCCACTGTATACTTTACTGGATGATATAAGCCAATACTTGCCTGGCGCGGAGGTGGATCCATCCCATACAATATCTACGAGAGGCTCGGAAAGACTGGAAATAGGGCTTGTAAAGGCATTCTTAAATGAGTCCGAAAGCTTGTCATAATAGAACAGATAATAAGCTAGTTCTGAGTCGTGGACCTCGACAAAAAGCGTATTGTTCTCGCATTTGAGCCAATCAACGCAAAAATTATTGCCAGCACCAATTACATTTTGGATGTCGTTCTT
>JAAYWE010000020.1 GCA_012516755.1 Treponema sp. | reverse complement strand
GGAGACTAATAAACTGATGAGTATAAGAGCCAGACCGAAGGTGCTTCTTGCTAATACCTATGAAGACGCGCTTGAGGTATTTGAAAGCTATAAGCCTTATCTACTTACGGTGATCACCGATATTCGCTTCCGAAGAAACGGTGAATTCGATGATAATGCAGGTTTCGATTTTCTTAAATTTGTGAAGCAGGAATTGCCGGACCTGCCAATGCTTATGCAATCTAGTGAAACAAATGTGCGCGAAAAAGCTTATGCTTTTGGTGCCAGTTTTATCGACAAAAATTCGGAATCCTTGGAGATGGAACTTGCCGCTTTCTTTGAGGCAAATCTAGGCTTTGGGAATTTCGTCTTTCGCATGCCCAATGGAGCCGAGATCGGACAAGCAGGTAATATGAGCGAATTCATCCAGAAATTGAATGAAATTCCCATAGAAAGCCTGCTTTACCATGCGGGACATAATCATTTCTCAGCTTGGCTTATGGCACGCGGAGAAATAAATGTAGCAAAGATCATGAAGCCATACAGAATCACTGATTTCGGTTCACCGGAAGAATTACGGCAGTTCATTGTGAACATGATCGACCAGATTCGATCGGTTCATTCCAGAGGGATAGTGCCTGAACTCGATCCTGAGATGGTCAAGCACTCCAGGTATTTATGTAAAATAGCGGACGGTTCTGTGGGCGGCAAGGGCAGGGGACTTCTATTCATTCGTTCGCTCTTAGAGAATTTCGATTTTCCGCAGTATGTGCCAGGAATAGAGATCTCAATGCCGAATACCGTGTTTATAGGTATCGATGAATTCGAGCACTTTCTTGAATCGAATGGCCTATGGTCTTGGGCTTACTACGACAAGGAGGTTCAGGATCTCCGCTCGGTCTTTGTTCAAAAGCCCCTTTCTCAGAAACTTGAGAATAATCTGAGGCAGTTGCTATCGCTTAGCAAGAGGCCACTGGCTGTGCGTTCGAGCGGTCTTTTCGAAGACATGCTCATGGTGCCATTTTCTGGTGTATACGATACATATATATTACCAAACAATCATCCCGACAGCGAAGTACGCTTTAGGCAGCTATCAACTGCGGTAAAGTTGATCTACGCGAGCCTTTTTTCCAAGGAAGCTCGCGCCTATTTCGAGGCTACTAACTATAATCTCGAAGAAGAGCGAATGGCGGTAATTATACAAGAACTGGCGGGCAACCGACATGGAGATTATTTTTATCCACATATATCTGGAGTTGCTCAATCATACAATTATTACCCGATCTCTTATGTAAAGCCTGACGACGGACTCTGTATCGCGGCTCTTGGGTTGGGAACATATCTAGTTTCAGGAGGAACGGCATTTCGTTTCTGCCCCAGATATCCAAAGCTCGATATAGGACCGCTAGAGTATATATCGGAGAATACACAGCGCTATTTTCATGTTCTTTCGCTTAGAGATAAAGATCCGAATCTTCTTAAAGGAGAGATGGCTAGTCTATTCGAATTGCCGATAGATGCGGCTGAGAGTGATAGATATTTCTCCATGTTCGCTTCTACCTGGGATTCACTGGATCAGCGCTTTGTGCCGGGAGTTTCGACCGATGGACATCGCATAATAGATTTGGCCAATATACTGAAACATGAAGCATATCCATTTGCAAAAGCAATAGACATAGCGCTCGACATCGGGAAGCGTTCTATGGGTACACCCGTGGAGATCGAATATGCACTCAATTTTGACGACGACAAGCAGGAACCAACTCTGTATCTTCTACAGCTGAAGCCGCTCATTCATCTTGAAGATCAAATTGAAATCGATTTGAGTTCTATTCAGAAGGATGCATGTTTTCTGCTTTCTCGAAACTGCATGGGTAATGGCAGAGACCTCAGCATTCATAACATAGTCTGGGTTGATCCACGCAAATTTCAGAGAAATGAGACTCTGGAAATCGCGGCGGAGATAGAAGAACTCGACGTCCTCGCACGGAAGGAGAATTTCGATTATTTGTTGATTGGGCCGGGAAGATGGGGTACGAGGGATAGATGGCTTGGAGTGCCTGTATCTTTTGATCAGATTTCTCATGCAAAAGTTATAGTCGAAATGGATCTGCCAGGATTTGTAGTAGACAGCTCACTGGGGTCACATTTTTTTCATAATCTTACAACCATGCGTATAAAATATATGAAGATAAATCAAGGTTCAGCGGATGATCATATCGATCTGGAATGGCTCTATTCATTGAAGCCCAGGGTAGGAACAAGGCATTGTGTTCTTACGGAGTTAAATACCTCTCTTGATATGCGCTTTGATGGTCGGAGCGGCAAGGGTGCTATTTTCAAATCTACCGAATCAAGCAATTTGAAGCGAGCGATAGAGACTGGCAATTGACCAGCAAGAGCATTTCCGGCAATATTCACTCTAACAACAAGGCAGGAAAAGATGATTGATCAAAGTGCGGCCCGGATACTGCATCCGCTCGAAGTCAGGATTATTCTAGCATTCGACGAGGGCGAGATAATCGATAGTCAGCGAGTCAAACAAGTTCTCGGATTTAGAGAAGGTCAAGAGCAACAGGCTTTTTCCTGGCTTCTTGCCAAAGGGGTGCTTGAAGAAGCAGAGAGAAGAACCGAAGTCTTTTACGAGCTCACTCCGCTTGGGCAAGAATGGCACGAGAAGGGTATTCCAGCCAGGAGAATATTTTCTCTATTGAAAGATCGAGGACCAATGAGCCTGCCCGAAATAGCTCAAACTCTGGGTTTTGACCAGAAAACTGTAGGATCGGCCTTTGGTTCGCTCTCCAAAGAAGCCGTATGTGCGATAGATGAAGCGCGCCGCGCCAGGCTCGCAAAAAATGAATTTCCCGCGTCTCTCTCGGAAATCGAATCACTTCTTGCGTTGGCTGCCTCCAGTGGCGGTTCAGTCTCGGAAAAAGCGCTCTCCGATTCTCAAAGAGCGCTAATGGGGCAAATTGCAAAGAAGCGCGGCGCGCAGGACAGCCCTTTCAGAATAACCGATAGAGTCAGAGTCCTTTATCGTGTCACTCCTATTGCGAAAGAATACCGCAAAGCCATAAGTACCCTGGGTATGACTGGGGAGGAATTAGGCGCTATTACTCCGGAGATGCTCGAGAAAGGTACATGGAAGAAAGGCCATTTCCGACCTTACAATGTTCAGATTCCACCAGCCAGAGTCATACCAGGCCGCCGGAACGCCTATGTCGAATTCTTGGAAGGCGTCAAGGACAAGCTAGTTTCGCTAGGATTCGTGGAATTCGATGGTAACCTTGTGGAAACCGAGTTCTGGAACTCGGATGCACTTTTCATGCCACAGTTCCATTCAGCCCGCGATATTCATGATGTCTATTACATCGAAGAGCCGACACATGCAAAGTTCATCGAGGAGCCATACCTATCTAATGTCGCTGCGGCGCACGAAAATGGAGGCAATACGGGCAGCCGTGGCTGGCAATATCAATTCGATCGGGATTTTACAAGGCGGCTCATACTTCGAAGTCAGGGGACGGTGTTATCCGCTCGGCAGCTTCCAAAGGCTGAGGTTCCAGGCAAGTATTTTGGTATTGTGCGCTGTTTTAGATACGATCGCGTAGATGCCACTCACCTGTCGGATTTCTATCAAACCGAAGGCATTGTGCTTGGCAGAAATGTGAATCTTAAGACCCTACTAGGATTTTTGGAGATGTTTGCTGTCGAAGTTGCTGGAGCCAAGGAAGTGAAATATGTGCCTGGGTATTTTCCTTTTACCGAGCCTTCGATCGAGGTTCATATAAAGCATCCTGTGCTCGGATGGTTTGAACTGGGCGGTTCAGGTATTTTTAGACCCGAGGTATCTAGCTCTCTTGGCGTCGAAGTACCGGTTCTAGCCTGGGGTATCGGCATCGATCGGATGGCGCTTATGGCGCTTGGCCTCAATGATCTGCGAGATTTGTTCTGCAGCGATCTGGAGAGCGTGAGGATGCGTCGATCCCAATACAAAATACAATGAGGTCCGGAGATAAACCATGCCAAAAATCGAAGTCAACGAAGAGTTCTTTTTTCAACTTGCAGGGCAAAGCTGGAGCAATTATGAAGATCTTGAACAGGACCTCACTATAGCAAAGGCAGAATTGGATGAATGGGATAGGATTCCTTCGGATGCGGGCGAGCGCATGATCAAAATTGAGCTAAATGACACAAACCGCCCGGATCTTTGGACAACTGCCGGATTGGCTCGGCAGTTGCGAATATACCGAACAAGGAATATTCCTTCTTATCCTTTCTTTGCATCTAAGGGAAAAAGTATCGATGCAGCCTATCGGGTTGTTGTCGAAAAATCCGTGAGAGAAGTCCGTCCATGGATTGCTTGTTTCGTTGCAAAGGGCAAGCCTATAAGCGACGCTCTGCTAAAAGACATGATTCAGACTCAGGAAAAGCTGGCTTGGAATTATGGCCGCAAACGAAAAGGGGTTTCGATAGGAATCTATCGAACAGGGCTTATCGAATGGCCTGTTCGATATTTTGGAGTAGAGCCAGATTCGGTGTCCTTTGTGCCGCTTCAGGAGACTCGATCAATGACCTTAAGTCAGATTCTCAAAGAACATCCAAAGGGTGTCGAGTATGGATCCATTCTAGAGGGCAAAACCATACATCCTTTGCTTACAGATTCTAAGGGGAGTGTGCTATCGTATCCGCCAATAATCAATAGCGCTGATATCGGTGCAGTCCAGGTTGACGACTCCGAGGTCTTCATTGAAGTAACAGGTACCGATTACCCTTCGGTAGCGCTTTCGGCTTCCATCATGGCTTGCGATTTTTATGACATTGGCTTTGAAATAGCAAATGTGCGGGTCGATTATGAATACGACAGTCCATTTGGATCCTCCGTGATCTTTCCCTATTATTTTCAGAACAAAGTAACTCTTTCTCTTATCGAAGCAAATCGACTGCTTGGAGACTCTATCGATTTGAAAAAAGCGCAAGATGCCTTAGCTCGGATGGGGCTTGGCGCTTATTGTAGCGATGGGCTCACCTTGCATGTAACTCCACCCGAATATCGAAATGATTTTCTCCATCCTGTAGATGTCGCAGAAGATATCATGATAGGCCTTGGTATTGAGAATTTCGCTCCCGAGCGACCTTCAGATTTTACAATAGGAAGACTTACTCCCATCGAAGTATTCTCGCGCAAAGCAAAGGATATAATGATAGGTCTTGGCTATCAGGAGATGATCTATAATTATCTTGGATCAGGTATAGACTATGCTGAAAAGATGCAAATACCCGTTGGTCAGCTTGTGAAAATAGCCAATCCTATGACCGAAAACTATGAGTATGTCAGGAATTCGCCAATTCCGGGGCTCTTGCAGACTGAAAGTGTATCGGCCAAAGCCTCATATCCTCATCGGACATTCGAAGTAGGCAAAGTCGCCATAAAGGACCCTGAAGAGAATTATGGTGTTGTTACTCGCCAGCACATCGGCTTTTTGATAAGTCATGCGCAAGCAGATTACAATGAAATCGCTTCTCATGTGGCGACACTTATGTATTTCTTAGGGAAGAACTACACGGTGCGTGAGTCCGCTGATCCGCGCTTCGTCCCGGGCAGACAGGTTGAAGTCTTTTTGGAGAAGGAAAGTGTCGGAGTCTTTGGCGAGATTCATCCAGCGGTGCTGGAAGCATTCGATGTAATGATGCCTTGTGCCGCAGCTGAGCTGGACTTAGATTCTCTTCTGATCGGCTAAGAGAATTGAAGCACAATGCCGTTCTCTCTGCGTCTCTAAGAGAGAGACTGAAGAGAGGCTAAGGAACGGCATGGATCTCTATGCACATGAACCGCTTGGATTCGATGGAATCTTAGTTCATATCGAGGCTGACATTAGAAACGGCATACCCGCCGTCGAAATAGTTGGTCTCGCATCGACATCTGTGCGCGAAGCACGCGAGCGCGCTAGAATCGCAGTTAGGAATGCAGGCTTCGAATTCCCTCAGGATCGTATTCTTGTAAATCTCTCTCCTGCCGATTTACCCAAAGAGGGCTCAGCCTATGATTTACCCATTGCCTTAAAAATACTCGAAAAATCTGGTCAGATAGGGGACTTGCCCATATGTGCGATGGCAATGGGAGAATTGACGCTGGAAGGAGAAATTCGGCCCGTAAGAGGAATCTTGCCCGCTGTTCGCTCTGCTGCTTCTCATGGTATTCGAATTTGTATCCTCCCCTTTGAGAATGCCCAAGAAGCACGGATTTTGAAGGCCGTTCAGGTGTGGCCTATTCGTCATCTAGCTGAATCAAATAGAATCCTTATAGAAATTGGAAAGGGAAAAACGCCACAAGGAGATGTGCAAGAAGGGCAATTTTCACAAGGAGATTTGCCAATTGGACAGGAAAAGCAAATCCCGCCAAGGTCTCCCTCCTTGTGGCTCGATCTGAATGAAAGCAGGGAAACATATAGCGATTTTCGCGGTGATGAGAGATTGATGCGTGCGCTCGTCATTGCGGCCGCAGGAGGGCATAATATGTTTCTCGCTGGACCGCCTGGTGCGGGGAAGACCATGGCTGCCCGTCGCTTTCCTTCGATTCTTCCAGATCTTTCGGAGCAAGAAGCTCTCGATACCGCTTCCATCTATTCTCTTTGGGGCAGCCTTTGGACCTGCTCGGGAAGGAGGCCGCCATTTAGAGCTCCTCACCACTCCGCCAGCATGGAAGGAATACTCGGAGGCGCGAAACCCCTGAGGCCGGGAGAGGTCAGTCTGGCTCATCATGGTGTGCTTTTTCTCGATGAATGCCCAGAGTTTAGACGGGATGTCTTGCAGGGACTCCGAGAGCCTGTTGAGCGTGGTTATGTCGATATTGTGCGAGCCGGCCGAGTGCTTCGCTTTCCTTCAGATTTTCAGCTCATAATGGCTGCAAATCCTTGTCCTTGTGGCAACTTGGGTATGCGCGGAAAAACCTGCATATGTTCTCCCGAAGAGATTAGGCGATATTGGAAAAAGCTCGGAGGACCTCTCCTGGATAGAATCGACATGCGCATCGCAATCCAGCCTCCGAAAGCTTCTCGCCTTATCGAATCTCGAGCGGTAGATGTAGATTTGCTTCGAGATAAAGTAAAATCTGCGCGCGAAATCCAGAACATGCGGTTTAAAAGGACAAACGATGGGATGAGTAAGAAAGAAAAGGAAAACATGGGGTATTCAAGAAGTATGATGTTTTCGGAAGCAAATCAAATTCTCACTTGTAACAATGCTCATATCCCTGCAGGGATTGTAAATGATATTTGTCATATTGCAGGATCGGCTGAAAAAGCATTTCTATCAGGGATGGCTAATTATAGCCTTTCGGCACGTGCTGGGCATAGCATTCTTAGACTCGCACGTACCATAGCCGACATAGATGGAGAGAACGAAATTACAGAGTCTGCAATAGAAGAAGCAATCGAGTATCGACAGTTTGGCGATGGAGATGCTGTTTGGCCTTTTTGATCAACCAATTCTTCATCCATCTCCGATCAGGACTTGAATTGGAGCTCATTACTTCAAATTAAGAGAATACATTGAAATGCTCGCCAGTATGAGAAGACTCAAACATAGAGTATAGAAAGTGCCTAATAAATCCCTGAAAGCGAGTTGTCAGTTCCGAATCGGTACGCCTTCTCTATTCGATCTGTAAATTCCCTCGATTATACGCGCCACCTGGAGACCATCGGAGCCGCTCACAGAGAGAGCTTGCCCCGCCAAAATGGCGCGAGCAAAATCTTCTTCTTGCTGTGCGAAGAAATACCATGTTGCATCGATGTGTGAAAAAAATTCCTCGTCTTCTTTTTGCCACTGTGCACGGCACTCTTCCTGTCCAGGAATGGTCCAAATATCGTTATATGGTGCTTCTAGTACGCTACTGCGACCGGCAATGAACATCGCTCCACCATCGGTTTGAACTCCTGCAGAGGCGCCCGAACTGCCATGAATATGGACTTTCGCATAAATTCCTGGCCTTTGTGAGTTTGAAACAAATATCGATGCAAGACCTCCAGATTTAAAAAGAACCGTTGCAACTGCCGAATCATCGACCTCTATGTAAGGATGATTGATATTCGCCCATCTACCGTAGACTTCCGCCACCTCTCCCATATACCAACATAAAAGATCGAACTGATGGGGGGCCTGGTTGACAATTACACCTCCGCCCTCACCTTCCCAGGATCCACGCCATGGATCGGAGCGGTAATACTCTTCGTCTCGCCAGCCCAGGATCGTGAGCTGGGCAAGTGCCGGGGTGCCGAGATATCCCTCGTCTATTGCATGACGAATACGCTTGCAGGATGGATACCAGCGCCGCTGCGCTATAACACTGAGAAGCAGATTTCGCTTATTTGCCTCAATAATCAATGTCTCGGCTTCAGCTACCGAGAGCGCAAGTGGTTTTTCTACAAGCACATGGCAGCCTGCATTGAGCGCTGAAAATGCATCTGAATAGTGCTGGAGATGGGGTGTTGCAATCACCACAGCTTGAATGCCGTCTTCTTTTATCATCTCTTCTACACTATTGCGAGAATTTAACCCCCATTGATGGGCAAAAGCATCTCGCCTTTCCTGTCTATGACCGCTCACAGATACAAGCTCAGCATGCTCAGTTGTTTCCAGTGCCTTTGCATGGAGTGCCGCGACTTTTCCATATCCGATTATTCCAAATCGAACCTTATTATGCATGTCTTTCTCCTATGGATGGGGGAACCCTATATTCGAGAATATGTTATGAAACCCGCCTAGAGCGGGCAACAAGAATAACGCGGAATTCGATCCACTCATCAAGGAGTCAATACAATCTTAAGAAGCCCGGGTTCTCTTCTATATAGTCTATCAAACCACAACGGACCTTCTTCGAGAGGAACAATGTTGCTTATTACCTGCCTGACGTTGATGTTTCGATTCGCCATCAATGCAAGGGAAATTGGATACTCGCCAGCAATCGCACAAGAACCCAGCAAGGAAATTTGGCGTGTTACAATCGACTGCAATGGAATTTCGGCCTTGCTGCTGATATTGCCAATTAGGGTCACCGAACCTCCCTTTCGTACACTTTCTATAGCCGTACCAATAGCAGCGCTTGCACCAACCGCCTCAAACGCTCGGTCGACACCCCTATCGTTTGTCATTGAAAGCACCGTGCTATGGACATCCGGATCTTGAGGGTCGAGCGCGACATCGGCTCCTGCCTCTATGGCCGCTTTCCTTCGCTTTTCATCCGTGTCGAACGCTAGTATTAGGTGCGGCGAATATGCGCGGATTATCTGGATAAGCAACAGTCCAATAAGCCCTGTGCCTACAACTGCCGCACTTTCTCCTGGTTTCATGTCTGTGATTTCGAACGCGTGCATAGCAACACTGACGGGCTCCGTGAGTGCGGCTTCCTCAAATGCTACATTATCCGGCAATCTGTACACAATTCTTTCAGGAACAATTACATATTCTGCAAATGTGCCATCCTGTCTGTATTCATCACAGGAGACTCCAAGTACGCGCCTTGCGTCGCACAGATTTACCTGCCCCTGTCTGCAAAAGTAGCATTGGCCACACCAAATTGTCGAATCAAAGGTTACTCTATCTCCTATCTTGAGTGTCTTAACCTCAGTCCCCACTGATTCAACTACGCCGGAAGCTTCATGTCCCATGACAAGCGGAGGCTGTCTCCTTCCGGTTGAACCGTCAAAACCATGAATGTCAGAACCACAAATTGCCGTTGCCTTTACCCGAATGAGCACCTCATCGGCCGATTCGATATGTGGCATCGGAATATCTTTTATTTCCAGGTGCTTGTATTCTTTCAATATCATTGCCTTCATAGCTGTCACTTCTTACCAATGCGATTCCGCTATCTCTGAATGCGCGCGGATTGGCCACGTGCAAGTGCCTTGACTTGCTCGAGACTTGCCATAGTCGTATCGCCAGGATAAGTAGTCAGAAGCGCACCATGAGCCCATCCCAGTCGAAGTGCTTCTTCTGGATCTTCCCCTTCCAGCAGTCCATAAATTAGACCAGAAGCAAACCCATCTCCGCCGCCCACGCGATCGTAGATATCGAGCTCCATTGTAGGAGCAATCCAATGGTTTCCTTCTATCCAGAGCACTGCGCTCCAAAGATGCCGATTAGTCGATTTGACATCGCGCAATGTTGTTGCGACAGCCTTTATATTAGGCCATCTTTGGTGAACTTGCTCGATGGTCTTAAGGAAGGAAGAGGGATCGAGCTTGGATACGGCATGTATATCTGGTCCCGGCAAACCCAGTCCCATCTGTAAATCTTCTTCATTGCCCAAAAGAACATCGACATGTTCCACGATTCTACCAAACACGTCTGAGTGTTTTTCGCCTGTATTCGCCGCAGCCCAGAGCTTAGCTCGGTAATTGAGGTCGAAAGATACTAGGGCTCCATGGTCGTGAGCTATTTTCATAGCTTCGATAATCAGCTGAGGAGTTGAGTCGGATAAAGCTGCGAAGATGCCTCCAGAATGGAACCACCTTACGCCTTCTTTGAAGATTGGCTCAAAATCGAAATCGCTCGGTTTCAATAAGGCTGCTGCTTCATTGGAACGATTGTAGAATACTACAGGTGGACGGACTCCGTGACCTCGATCTGACCATACAAGAGCCATGTTTGGGCCTCGCACTCCGTCGGATTTGAAATGCTTATATATACCTAGGACGTTCATTTTTCGGACTTCTGCGGCGATCTTCTCCCCCAATGGATTATCGACTATAGCAGTTGCAATTGCGGTTCTCTTTCCAAAGCATCGCGCCAGATTGGCAGCTACGTTATATTCTCCGCCAGAGACATGGACACTATAATTTTCGGCAAAGGCAAAAGGCACGATGCCAGGATCCATCCTCATGACAAGGCCTCCCAGGGATAGCAGGTCCAGCTTCACATCCTCTTCCGGAAGCAATCTGATTGGATTCATGCTTTCAATCTCCTCATATTGAATAATTATGTCGTAAATACGCGAATATCAGACTATATATGTGCTCGCAGATGTAGAACCTCCATGACCCGTCCAATTTGTATGAAAGAACTGACCGCGAGGTTTGTCTATTCGCTCATAAGTGTGTGCACCGAAATAATCTCGTTGTGCTTGAATTAGATTTGCGGGCAGTCTCTCGGTTCTAAGCGCGTCGAACCAAGCGAGGGCAGAAGATAGAGCTGGTACCGGTATTCCTCCAGCCACAGCCTCTGTTACCACATTTCTTATGGCCTTTTCATTCTTGAGAAGCCGTTCGGCAAAGAAAGGAGCAAACACTAGATTGCTCAGCCCCGGATCTACATCGAAGGCTTCTTTTATTCTACCAAGGAATCGCGAACGTATGATGCAACCACCTCTCCACATAAGAGCAATTGAGCCATAATTTAGTTTCCAATCATATACTGTCGAAGCCTCACGCATCAGCATAAAGCCCTGAGCATATGAGATGATTTTCGCCGCATATAGCGCTGCACCCAAGTCCTTTAAGGCTTTTTCATGTGAGCCTGAGTATTCTGTACCGGTCGGTCTTCCCAGTACTTTTACCGCTCTAAGTCGCTCATCCTTCATAGCAGAGATACAGCGGGCAAATACGGCTTCGACGATCAAAGTAAGCGGTACAGCAAAATTGAGAGCGTTGATTCCCGCCCACTTTCCCGTTCCCTTTTGTCCTGCCGCATCGAGTATCTTTTCTATTAGAGGGGTCCCATCTTCATCTTTATATCGAAGAATATCGCTTGTAATAGAAGTTAGATAACTATCGAGCTCTCCTTTGTTCCATTCGTCGAAGACCATCGCCATTTCATCGGGACTCATGCTTAGTCTATCTCGCATAATTTGGTAGACCTCAGATATGAGCTGCATGTCTCCATATTCGATACCATTATGGACCATTTTGACGAAGTGCCCAGATCCGCTTGGTCCAACCCATTCACAACAAGGGCTTTGGTTATCCACTTTTGCTGCAATCGCCTGGAAAATTGGCTTAACATGAGGCCATGCTGCTTCGGAACCTCCCGGCATGATCGAAGGGCCGGTAAGAGCTCCCTCTTCACCTCCAGAGATTCCGGTACCCACAAATAAGAAGCCTTTTGATTCAAGCTCGGAAAAGCGCCTCATCGTATCCTCATAATTTGAGTTTCCTCCATCCACGATGATATCACCAGGCTCCAGGAAGGGTATCAACTGTGCGATCATCTCATCGACAGCCGTGCCAGCTCGTATCATTAGCATAACAATTCTTGGTTTCTTAAGCATTTCTACGAGCTCTTTTGGAGAATGGGCGCCAAGAATTCGCTTTCCCGCTCCTCTTTCCTTTAAGAAAGAATCCACTTTTTCAACTGTTCGGTTGTAGACTGCTACAGTGAACTCGTGGCTTTCCATATTCAGTACAAGGTTTTCGCCCATCACCGCTAGTCCAATCAATCCTATGTCGGCTTTCATAAATCCTCCTCTATGATCAGATACGACGCTTTGCGATGGTAGCGCGCATTTTTTCCACATTCTTTATGCCTTCTTCTCCCAACTGCTTCATTATTGCGATATAGAGCGAATCGATTAGCGCGAGCTGCGCGATTCTGGCAGAAAAGGCTTCCGATATGGCTTGAGACCCCGAAGAGGCCGATATGAAGCGCATATCAGCCATCCTGGATAGAGCGGACCGTGGATAAGTGGTAATCACGCATAGAAAAGCCCCCGTCGTCTTGATCGTCTCGGCAAGTCCGATGGCGTCCTTATTAGCCCCGGTATGGGATACTATGATGGCTGTATCCTGTTGGTTCATCTGTGAAGCTATCATGAGCTGCATATGATAATCCTCGGCACCTATGCAGCGGATTCCTGTGCGAACAAGCTTATGCAATGCATCTTTTGCAACTATCAAAGATCCACCTAATCCAAAAAGGTAGACACAGTTGGCTTCGATGATTCGCGAAGCCAATTTATACAAATCCTGGCTGTCTATCATAGATGAAGTGATTTCGAGCGCCTTCGAGGCTGAGCTGAAAGCCAAGCGAACCGGATCTTCTCCGCTATCGACTATGGTTTCGTAAATTCTTGCCTCTGGTGCCAGAGCTTCAGAAGCCAAAGCTATTCTGAATTGCTGATAGCCTCTAAAACCTAGCTTTTTTACGAAGCGTACCAGTGTAGAGACCGAAACCTGGGCAGCTTCCGCTAACTCCTCGATGCTGAGATGCACTGCTTTGGCTGGATCATTCAGAATATAATCTGCTATGCGTCTATCTCGCTCGCTCAGTGAGTTCGGGAGCGAGTGGATCAGATATAAACAGCTCGGCGCAGCGGATCTTTCCATAGAAATACCATCAAGTTTCCCTATCTTATATTAGATTCTCGGATAAGTACAGAGGACTGACAAAAATTTTCATTCACTTGAAAAAAAATTACCTTCATGTGTTGACAAAATGCTCTTTTGGCTCTTAGTATTAAAGTTGTCAAATCCGCCTGGCCTGAAACAAGCTCAGACTGGAGGGCGGATTATTATCGAATTGCAACACATTTCTATTTAGGAGGTCATGATGAAAAGAAAACTCATGCTTGTCTTGGTGGCTCTGCTTGCTCTATTTGCTGTAAGCGCTCAACAAAAGGAGATCCGAGTCTTGCTGGCAAACCACCCCTATGGCGATCTGCTTAAATCGGCCATTCCGGAATATGAGAAAGCAACAGGAGTAAAGGTCAATGTTGAAAGCCTTCAAGAGAGTCAGCTCACAACAAAACTGACAACGGAATTCGCGACCAGGTCTTCCACTGTGGATGTCTTTATGACGAGACCTCTACAAGAAGGAAAGATGTTCTATAAGAATGGCTGGTATGAGCCAATAACCGGATATGATTTCTCCGATTATCCGAAAAATGCGATGGATGTAGCTTCTTTTGGTAACAAAGCTTACATAGTTCCTCTGGTCACCGAGTGGGAAGTGCTTTACTATCGCATAGATCTACTCAAGAAAGCCGGCATTACAGTTCCAACAAACTTTGCCGAACTGGAGGCGGCGGCGAAAAAGCTACATTCTGGAGATATCGTAGGTTTTGCATCGAGAGGGAAAGGTGCTGCCGCAGTGACCCAACTCTCGAGCTATGTGTACAACTATGGCGGAGCGTATCTGGACAAAGGCAAAGCAGTTTTCGACAGCAAGGAAGCCCTGGAGGCTATCCGTTTCTATGGGAGAATGCTGGCCAATTATGGGCCGGCCGGTGTAACCAATATGTCCTGGGAAAATATCATGCCACTTTTCCAGGCTGGAAAAATTGCAATGTGGACAGACGCTTCTGTCTTCTATGGCCAGATCGTAGATCCCTCTAAAAGCCAAGTACCCGCGGAGAATGTAGGCATAGCCAACTTTCCAGCAGGACCGAAAGGCAACACACCCTTCATTGTGGTTTCCTGGGGTATGAGTATCGCCAAGCAGTCAAAAAACAAAGAGTTGGCCAAAGACTTCATCAAGTGGGCGACAAGCAAGGATCTCGCAAAACGTGGCATGCTAGCTAACATAACCATGGCTCGCGGTTCTGTGTGGAAGGATGCAGAGGTTCGAGCCAAGATCCATCCCAGCCTTATAGCTACACAAGAATATGCTGCGAAATACGGTATTCCGTATGATCGCCCCTATATGAGTGCGGTGGGCGAAGCTCGTGATCTAATAGGAGAAGTCGTGATCGAATCGATCAACACGGCCGGCACATCGCCCAAGCTCGAAGCACTGGCAAAAGAAAAAGCTGCCGCAGTAAATGCTCTCCTGGAAGACACCGGAGAATATGGTGTGTATTGACGAGCGATCAGAAACTGTTTTCTGATAGAGCTATTATTTTAGTCCCCGAGGTGAAATAGATCATGGTTTCTAAGCGAAATAGAGGAAGCTTCATCGAGAAGAATCTACATATAATCTTCCCGCTTCCCGCTGTGGTTTTCATCATAGTAATGATGCTGTTTCCCGTACTCTACACGTTTTTTATGAGTTTTACGAACTGGAATCTCACCTCGGGGATGCCACTCTCCTTTGTTTTTTTGAGCTCCTATAAAAGAGTCCTGCAAGAGCCGCGATTTATCAAGGCTCTTGGCAGGACTTTTTCCTTTACGGCTCTGGCTGTCTCCATCGAGACGGTGTTTGGCATGGTGATTGCTCTCATTCTAAACCGCGAATTCAAGGCAAAAGGTTTTACAAAGCTAATCATGCTTCTGCCTCTCGTCAGTACTCCTGTTGCTATTGGTATTGCATGGAACCTCTTTTATGATCCAACCATAGGGCTTATGAACTTCATGCTTACTCAGCTGGGCTTGCCGAAGCTGGCATGGACAGGATCTGCCTCAACGGTTATTCCATCTCTGGCGTTGGTCGATATCTGGCAATGGACACCGATGATATCTCTTATCATGCTCTCGGGGCTAGCAAGCTTGTCTAATGAGCCTTATGAATCAGCACGAGTCGATGGAGCCACGGAATGGCAGATATTTTGGCACATAACTCTGCCTATGGTTATGCCCACTCTTTTGACAGCCATTATTTTGCGCACAATCGATGCGCTAAAGACTTTCGATATCATCTATGCTATGACAGGTGGAGGGCCGGGCTATGCTTCTGAGACGCTCAATATCATGGCGTTCAAGTATAGTTTTGAGTATTTTCGAATGGGACAAGCTTCAGTAGTGTTAATAATTCTCTTCTTATTGGTGCTTGCTATGAGCCTCTTGATTGTTAGAATGCGGAAATCTTTGGAACTGTAATGATAGAACGAGGTTTTGGATGAAAAGATATATAAGAAAGATATTATTTTTTATTCTAATCATTGCGATTGTTGTTCCGCTGCTTTTTCCTTTTGTATGGATGCTCTCTTCTTCATTCAAGACTCAGGTAGACATCGTGGCATGGCCGCCAAAGTTGATATTCAGTCCGACATTGCAAAATTACAAACGGGTTTTTAGCGAACAGAATTTTCTTAAATACTTCGTCAATTCGTCAATTATAGGGATTTCCTCGGTATTCTTTTCTCTTCTTATGGGATTGCCAGCCGCATTCTCAATTGCCAGGTTTGGTCAGAAAAAGCTTTCGATCTTTATTCTTATAGCGCGCCTCATGCCGGGAATATCTTTCTTGATGCCCTGGTATATAATCTTCTCGAGATTAAGGCTCATGGACAGCTATGTTGCTCTCATCCTTTCGCATATGTTGATAACTCTTCCGATTATCGTCTGGATCATGGAGAGCTATTTTGAAACAATACCGCTTGAGATCGAAGAATCGGCGATGGTGGATGGAGCAACCAGGCAACGAGCATTTCTTGCAATTGTTCTGCCTATAGCGGCTCCAGGAATCGTAACTTCTATAACACTCTCCTTTATATTCTCCTGGAACAATTTTATGTTTGCCCAGGTTTTGAGCATGGAAAGGACGAAAACACTGCCACTTGCAATATACAATTTTGTCTCCTATGCGGAAGTCGATTGGGGTGCAGTAATGGCCGCCGCAGTGGCAATTATGGCTCCTGCAATTATTCTGACCATGATTTTCCAGAAGTATGTTGTCCAAGGCCTAACAATGGGTGCGGTAAAGGGATAAGCCAGATAGCCAGCCTGTAGTAGTTATAGACTCTTTGAATCCTATATGCATTTTGCTACTTGACCTGGATAGACCGGTGGCATATACATGCAATGATAGATGGATCAGGTTTCTCTTGTCGAAAAGAGTTGACCGGGCTTTTGCGCAGCGGGACATTATTCCTGCGGGACCAATGGAAATATCTGCGGATATGCGAAAACGATATAGCAGATGTCTTTCAATTTTGGAGGTTCTACATGCAGGAATCATCAAAGAAGCTCGGTTATACCGAGGGAATAGCATCAATAATCATCAATACAATGCTTTTTGGGCTCAAGATATGGGTTGGCACGGCTTCGTCTAGCGTAGCCATGACGGCTGATGCATGGCATACTCTATCGGATACTCTTACCTCCATAGTAGTGATATTTGGTTTTTGGTTCTCCAGCCGTCCTGAAGACGAAAAGCATCCTTTTGGCCATGGAAGAGCTGAACTCATTGCTACTATAATAATTGCTACTCTTTTAGCAGTTGTTGGCCTGAACTTTCTTAGAGATTCAATTCAGCAGTTGATAGTCCGAAAAAGCGCGAATTTTAGTACCTTAGGTCTTGTGGTGTTTGCGGTCTCTGTTGTAATTAAGGAAGGGCTTGCGAGATTCTCGATTTGGGCTGGAAAGAAAACAAATAGCCAATCTCTCCTCGCCGATGGCTGGCATCATAGGAGCGATGCAATCGCCTCTTTGATCATTGTTATCGGAGCAGTGCTAGGGAAATATCTATGGTGGATTGATGGGGTCTTGGGCATAGGTGTATCAGCCCTGGTTCTCTATGCAGCTTATGAAATCGCTCACACTGCTTCTGATTCTCTTATGGGTGAGAAGACTAGCGATGATTTGACTAAGAGAATCAAGAGAATTGCAAGTGAGGCCAGCCCGGAACTTAAGGATATTCATCATATACACATCCATAGATACGGAGATCATTTAGAGATAACTCTGCATGCAAGGCTCGATAAGAAAACCGATATAGAAGATGCACATGCGCTTTCTACAAGGCTTGAGCAGAGACTAAGAAATGAACTCAGAGCAGATACGACCGTGCATATCGAGCCGGTAAAAGAAGCTTGAAGAGCTATGGCAAATGGTCCAGGCTTTTCACAGTTTCCTTGAATGTCTAATAATGGAAGAAATGCTGTCTAAGCATTAGTCTGCTATAGAGTATAGAGACTTTTTTGCTCAAAATCGTTATAATAATAATGGAGCTTCATGCCACGAGCGTAATGGCGAGAAAGCGAAAAATAAGATAGAGATAGCTTTTGGAGCACTTGACAACTATCGATAGATTTGGTAGTTTCATCGAGCGCTCTTTAGGTTAAGTTTTTGGGGCGTAAGACAAGCGGTATTGAGGCTAAGCTGGCTGAGGTGCTGCGAGGGATCTATGAAATATGGAAATAGGGAAGGGGATAGAGGAAGGTTTT
>JAAYWE010000177.1 GCA_012516755.1 Treponema sp. | reverse complement strand
TCTGCCAAAACGTAGGAACATCATTTCCAAATGGGCTAACCAGGCCTAGGCCTGTGATAACCACTTTTCTTTTTGCCATAATTACATCCCCATGCCACCATCAACATTTAGCACAACACCTGTAATATACGCTGCATGGCTACTGCAGAGAAAGAGGGCAGCCTCTGCGATATCTTCGGGAACACCCGGACGGCCGAGAGGAATTGAAGACTTTAGATTCTCCTTGGCTGTTTCCGGTAATACTTGAGTCATAGATGTCTCCACATAGCCGGGCGCGATTGCATTTACACGAATATTGCGTGATCCAAGTTCTTTTGCGAGGCTTTTTGTAAAACCTATAAGACCAGCTTTAGATGCGGCATAGTTGGCTTGGCCTCCGTTACCATGCAGGCCTACCACGCTTGACATGTTGAGGATACAGCCTGAACGCTGCTTTAGCATGATGCGCGAGACGGCGCGGCTAAGAAAAAAAGCGCTGCGAAGATTGGCGTTCAATACAGCCTCCCAGTCTTCGGTTTTCATTCTCATGATTAGACCATCTTTGGTCATGCCGGCATTGTTTACTAAAACATCTATGCGATTTTCTATTTTGAAAATTTGATCGATAGCGGATTCCACAGATAACTCATCTGTGACATCGCATGAAATCCAATCTATATCGGCCTCTGCTTTTGTGCGGGATAAACCATAGACTATGGCTCCTTCTTGTTTGAATCGGGTAGCTATGGCAAGGCCTATGCCTCTGGAAGCACCTGTAACGAGACAGACCTGCCCTGATAGAGTGCCTTCCATAATATTTACTCCTTATATTTCACTATATTATCGAGACAACTAAAGTATCGAACCTTTTGGTCAGATAATTTATAGAGAAAAGGCTGCAAGGTCTTGCAGAGTACCAGCTGCGATACATGGAATAGATGAGCCTGAAGCTTTCCAAAGACCTGCAAGAACCGTTCCCGGTCCGGTCTCGAAACAATAGTCATAGCCATCCGCAGCTATACTCTTCTCTTCATCTATCCAGCGTACTGGCGAAATGATTTGAAGCGACGCATATTTTTTTGCATCTTCTTTGCTCAGCATCTTCTTGCCTGTAACATTGGAGTAGAGGTTGATCTTCGGGTCTGAAAATTGAGTAGCCTCTACAAGCTCCTTAAACGACTCGTATGCATCCTGCATAAGTGGTGAATGAAATGCGCCCGAAACCTTTAGTCTTATGACACGCTTGGCTCCCGCCTGGCGCAGCCTCTCTTCCGCTACTGCAATATCTGCTTCGGTTCCGGAAATAACGCACTGGACTGGACTATTGTAATTTGCTATCCAGCATTGTCTAAGGCCAGCCTCATGTATAACCTGTTCTATTTTTTCGGGGGAGAGGTATAACACCGCGCTCATCGTAGTGCTGCCAGCGCGATTGCCTGCCTCTTCCATCAGTCTTCCTCGCTCTGATACAAGGCGAAACATATCAAAGCTGCTAATGACCTTTGCCACAGCAAGGGCTGGCCATTCGCCAACAGAAAAACCAGCCGCACCTCCTGGCATTATGCCATGCTCTCTGGCCATGAGAGCAGAAGCTGCCTCGGCTACGACCATAGAAATCTGGGTGTTTCTCGTCTGCCTGAGCGTTTCTTCATCTCCTTCGAAGATAAGCTTCTTAAGATCCATGGCAGCAGCTTCTGAAGCTTCGTTGAACAGCTCGCGGACAGCTTTGCTTGCATCATAGAAATCTTTGGCCATTCCGGGGTATTGCGCTCCCTGGCCTGGGAAAAGAAAGCAATTCTTCATAAGTCCTCCTATTAGCGGCATCTTCGATAGACATTCATCATTGTGGTTCTTAGTCCCTTTTCATGCTTATATTTCTCGGCCATCTCTTCATAAGCACATATTTTACATTCTTACCAGATTTGTCATTGTTTTCAAAGAACCCTGTAGAAGACGGTGCCAGATCGGAAGAATCCATGTTCAAGGGCGTTATCGCACAATAATGAAGAAAAGAAAGGCCCTTCGAGCAAAATCTGTGTTGCTCCGATTCTCGCACAGTAATCAGAAATGCATTCGATAAGAGGCCATTCTAAATCCAGCATTGCACTTTCTTTTGTTGCAAATACACCGTGTACCACAGCCATGAGTGAGCCCCTATAGGTTTGAAGCAAAAACAGCCCTGCTATTAAGGGTGAGGTACCATCGATTGTACCAAATGCGACAAACAGCGAGTTTTTATCGGTTCTTACTTCCTTAAATAAATCCGAAAGCGATCGCCTTTTGATAGCTATGGGCAAGGATCCGAAGGATTCCTCTATACAGCAATCGATATAGGATTCCAATTCGAAAGCAATTTCATCGGGACCGGATATCATGAAGCCGATATCGGAAGCGATTATATCTCGCAGATCATCTGGCTCTTCTTTGAGAGCCATTAGCATTTCTCCCTCCTGAAGCGTTTCTAGCCACCTTTCCACAATGGGACGCATAGCCGCGAGCTTGAATTCCTGGTATCGCATGAAGAGTTCCTGGTCTTTGGATAGCACCTGACGGAATTGTCTGAAAACTCCCTTACCTCTTCTAAGTGCCGCATTTAGCTCTATCTTGAGACTAGCCGGCGAGGTAACCGTTGCAGCAAAGGCTTCGAGAATGGAAAAGCCGCGATGAGAATCCCATGAAGGCGGTTCCACAAATCGCTGGGGAATCTCTAGATATGGTTTGGAGGTATCATCATTTTCAAGTGCGGTTTTGTCTATGAGATCCCCTGTTTCAAGATCTATGAGGAATTTTTTCGACTGATCTTCCATGGCGAAGATGATTCGCTCCAGTATGGCATCGGTCAGCTGAAACATAGTTTCATTCTAATCGATATTCCTTCGTCTATGGAAGGGCAAATTTCAATATTGTATACTAGCGTCAAATGCTTTCGAACTTGCATCTGCACTCGCGCTTTTCGGATGGAATGTCCTGGCCGGAAGATATCGCCTTGGAAGCAGCCAGGGCTGGCCTGGATATTGTAGCTCTAACCGACCATGATACGATGGGCGGTACTGAAAGGTTCATCCAAGCCTGCGAAGCCAGATCGCTGAAGGCCATTCAGGCTTGCGAAATAGATATATGTGAGCCACAGATCGAGTACAAGAGCGAGCTTTTGGCCTATTTCCCGAAGGCTGATCTCGATTCTTCGATTCTCTATACCAAACGCCTCCTTCAAAAATCACTCGAGCAGCGCAGAAGACGGTTAGAATTCTTCATTGAATCGGCTCAAGAATTATATCCAGACAAGGAGCTTTCTTTTCAGGACCTTTTTAGGGACAAGACCGGCCTTGATTTCGATGAAGAGCTAGCTCGTAAGATTTCGTGGAGCAAGGTAGATTTGTTCTTGTATCTGAAGGCGCATCGCTGCATCAAACCCGAGATGAATTACAAAGAATTCAAGAAGAGATTTTTCGCAAGCGGGCTTCTTAAAAAGTTCAAGCTTGACAAACCCGATGTTGCAACTGTGGTCAAGGCGGTGCATGGGGACGGAGGTTTTGTTGTGATTCCTCATCTTGGTCATTTCTGGGATGATGAACTTCCCCTTTTTCAAAAAGAAGCCGAGAAATTACGACTTCTTCTTGCATGGTTTAGACGCGCAGGAGTGGATGGCGTCGAGTTGTACTGGTACAATAGCGAATTCAAGAGCGCTAGTTTCAACGAACAGCTAAGAGAAATAGCAAGACCACAGGGATTTTTCTTTACCTATGGTTCCGACTGCCATGGGCCGGGTTCGGGCAAGCATACGATCATGAAATTCAAGGGGCCATTTGATGGTTTCCCACAAAAAAAGAGCATATCATGATAAGATTATGTGCATTCCTTGGGAATCAGGGACAGGAATATCGCTATCATAGGCATAATGTGGCTTGGCTTTTTCTTGATTCGATGCGTATAGCCTCGGAACTGCGCTGGAGTTCAAAGTTCAAGGGCGCGTTTACTCAAATAGAATTAGGTTCAACCATTATTTATTTTTTGAAGCCACACACCTTTGTGAATTTATCTGGCGAGAGCGTAGGAGAAGCAGTCCATTTCTATAAATTAGGATTGGATGAAATACTCATTGTCCACGATGAGCTCGAAATGCCGTTTGGCGCCTTTGGCTACAAATTCTCTGGCGGTCTTGGCGGGCATAATGGATTGCGCTCTTTGGAGAAGCATCTGGGAACCAGGGACTTTTGGAGGCTTAGATTCGGCATTGGTAGACCCGAACACGATGATGTGGCGGGATATGTACTATCGCCCTTCAATCCAGAGCAGCTTGAGGTTCTTAATAAGAAGGTATTTCCTCTTGCAGAAAGAACTTTTTATGAGCTCTTTTATGAGGGGATAGAAGGATTCGATGTACGATATAAGAAGGTCTTGCCGCCATGAAGCGTTAGAGATACGCCATCGTAATAGCCAGAACCAAAACATCAAAATCTCGAAATATCAAAAGATGATTCTCGAAAGCGCGGAATCGCTTCTTCTCCAATCGGGGTCGACCCTGACTTGAAGCTGCAACTTTATCGGATAATCGAAAAGCTCTTTGAGATCAGCCTCCGCTTCTTCACGAATGCGTTTTATTATCGAGCCTTGGCGTCCTATGACTATGGCCTTTTGAGAATCTCTCTCTACAAGAATGTCGAAGCGAGCAAAGAGAACTCCATCGGCACGTTTTGATGATTCGCGATACTCTACCGCGATAGCATGGGGTAATTCCTGGTATGTATTGAGAATAGCCTTTTCTCTGACGAGCTCTCCTATGCGGAAAACAGGCTCCTGGTCGGTGTAAATATCTTCTGGATACCAAAACGGTCCTTCAGGAGCGAGGGAAAACAGTACCTCAATCAAGGATTCGAGATTCGTCTTTTCGACAGCGGAAATGGAAACGCGCTTTGCTCCGCGGAGGCGAGGTATAATGAACTCCTCGATCAATAGGGGCCTGGCTTCAGGATCATCGATTTTATTAATAGCGACAACTATTCGGTGGATATCTTTCGAAAGAAGCTCTGCAATAGCCTCTTCCTCCTTGCCAGGTTCGCGCGTCGCATCTATGAGATAGAGAATCAGGTCGACTTCC
>JAAYWE010000176.1 GCA_012516755.1 Treponema sp. | reverse complement strand
TTCCTCCATCAGATCGATATCGGAAACCAGGCCATAAGCTACGGTCAGCGACGATATGCCCTTTATAAAGGCATCCAGTACGAGCTGGGTCGGATTTTTTCTTCCGGAAGTTGCAACATCATGGACATGGTCATCCCAGGCATATCCAAGTTCTCCAATCTTCATGCCATTCTCTGGCAGCTCTATGATATTTAACTCATCGCAGAGCTTACGTATCACCTGGTGTTGTCCTTGTGTGGACATCGAAAAATCGTAGAGTAATTCCAACTGACGCCGTTTATTCGAGCGGTGTTTTACAACTTCTTTGACCAGAGCCGACTGGACCCTTGCCGTATTCAATGGATAGTCGATGCTCGATGAACGAAAGGCGACATCGGCGAGGTTTTTTAGGGCTGTCAAGCGCCTGCTGGAGTTGCGAGAATCGAGGTCTCTAACCACCATCAGATAAGATTCTGCTATGGAAATTCTTCGGCGCTTAAACCAGCGGTTAGCTGCCTGAGGATGGAAAGGGGGAGGCGCAGTTATACTTTCAGGCTGATCTATCTTTACGTTGAGTTCACGGCGCATCTTGCGCAGCTCGGCCGAAAAACTGAGAGAAGAGATAAACTTATTGTATAGCCTATGCAGCCTGGATTTCGCCATAATTCAATATAACCTATCCTTTCATATAAAACATCAGTCAAAAATAAAAAGGCTGGCCTCCGAATCCTTAGACCAGCCTACTGAATTGGAAATCTAACAGGATTCAGCGGTTGATACGCTGGAACTCCTCCATGAATTCTGCGGCTTTTCTAACATTATCGACAAGATTGGCATTATATATTGAAAACCGAATTCCACCTGTCGAACGATGCCCCCTAACTCCAACTATTCCAGCCGACCTTGCCTTCTCGATGAAGGTATCTTCCATTTCCGGCGTTTTGAGTCTAAATACAACATTCATCTGTGAACGGGAGCCCTTTTCAACCGGCCCTCGATAGAAGTTATCCGATAGATCGATGGCTTCATAGAGAATACGAGCCTTCTCTTCGTTGATTTCTTGCATTTTTTGGAGACCGCCGATTCTATAGAGCAGCCATTTTAGCATAAGGTTAAGTATATATATCGAGAAGCATGGTGGTGTATTATATAGCGAATTGTTCTCCGAAAAAGTGCGATAGGAAAGCATTGTGGGCAATTTGGACCCTTCCCGTGCAATATCCAGGAAGTCCTCTCTGATTGCGACAACGGTGACACCTGAAGGGCCAAGATTCTTCTGAGCGCCCGCATAGATGAGGGCAAGCTTATCGACCGGAAACGGACGAGAAAAAATATCGCTGGACATATCGCATACAAGAGGGGCTCCCTCCAACTCTGGCCAATATTGCCACTGAGAACCATAGATTGTGTTGTTGCTAGTCATGTGCACATAAGTCGAGGAAGAGTCTATTTTTAGCTCTTCCTGCTTTGGAATTCGTGTAAAGCTACCATCCTTGTTTTCGGTACTGATGACATCGACAGATCCAAAATGCTGTGCTTCCCTCTTAGCAGCCTTGCTCCAGTGTCCAGTAACAACATAAGTTGCCTTACGTTTGCCAAAGAGGTAATTCATCGGAACCATAAAGAACTGCGCCGAAGCTCCACCGGTCATGAATAGGATCTTCCACTCGGGTCCCATACCTGCGAGTTTGCGAAAAAGCTCCTGTGATTCATTATGCATCGCCTCGTATTCGCTAGATCGATGAGAGACTTCCATGACTGACATGCCCGTACTCTGCCAATCCAGCATTTCCTCTTGAGCCTTCCGCAATACTTCCATAGGAAGCGCAGCTGGTCCGGCATTGAAATTTATCACTCGTTTCATGAAATTAATTCCTTTCTCATCTACCCACATATTTCTTGAGTCTTGCAACTATGCAATCCGCTAATCTCAGAAGATTTTCCTCGGTAGATGCTCCAATATGAGGCGCCATAAGCACATTAGGCGCTCCAAAGAGTGGAGAGCCTTCGGGTGGTTCCTTCGAATATACATCGGTCGCGTAGCCTGCAATTTTGCCGCATTTGAGGGCTTCGGCGATGTCTTTCTCCACAACAACCTGGCCTCTGCATGTATTTATAAGATAGACTCCATTCTTCATCCGAGAGATTATGGACGCATCGATCATGCCTCTTGTCTCGTCTATAAGTGGAATATGTAGGCTAATATAATCCGATAACGCCAAAAGCTCATCGAAGCAGACAATTCTTACTATATCGGAACTCATTACATATTTATCGAAAGCAATCACGGACATACCAAAAGCCTTTGCCCTGTGCGCCAACTCCCGACCAATTCGCCCATTGCCTACGAGACCGAGTGTTTTCCCATAGAGTTCGCTCCTTTCAAGTTCTTTCTTAAGCCATTTTCCTTCTTTCATAGATATATCGGCTCGTACAAGATGATTGGGCATTGCGATCATAAACGCAAAGGCAAGTTCGGCAACCGCGATGCTGGAGGCTTCGGGAGTATTATCCACGATAATACCTTTAGTTCTTGCGTATTCGGCATCAATGGTATCAAGCCCAACACCTCCTCTTACAATGTATCTACAACGAGCTGCCCTATCGAGCATGGCTCCATCGACCTTTGTCCTGGAGCGAACTATCAACACCTCGGCCTCAGCAACCCGCGACATATCCGAAGTAACCTCGCCAAATTCCGCAAGTCGCTCCGGCAAATCAGGCGTAAAGGCATCTGCAAGCAGTATTAGCATTTGCACCTCCCGGTTTCGAAGGATAATAGCACTCTTTGGAAATCTAGAATAGAATATATATGCAGACCTTCTCTACTGCTACGAACCTTGTGTATAAGAAAAGGTTCGTAGCGGTATGTTATTGTTGCGGCGAAATGATCCTAGATTCGATATAGAAGCGCTTCTCCGAAGCCTCGCCCAGCGAAAATGTCTTTCGAGGCATCAAGCCCTCATGAACCACAATGCTGAAAAGCGACTCTTTTTTTATAGGCGGAAGATAGATTCCCATATTTCCATTTTTGCGGCCAATAGTCTCTATGCTTGTGCCGCCATGTATGAAATCGATACCAAACCCTGGATGAACCTTGCGGTATTCATCGATGTACTCTTGAATGGTGGAGACTGCGAGCAGCGTTTTAGGTTTATCAAATCGAATCGTTCCCGACTTATTCTCCGTTACAAATGCAAAGATGTGAGAATCTTGCTCCGAATCGACCTCCGCAAATGCCTGCCTTGCATTGGATTTGTATTGTATCTCTGCGCCGACGGCGCTCAGCATTCGAAGGAAATCCGAAGCATCGATATTAAAGAGTACGCGATGAATAGGATGAAAGGGGAGCCCCTCATCATGGAGATTCACGAGCTCTACCAGCGCATAGCGTGCTGGATGCTCCGAGAGAATTCTCTGGGCGTCGGGCTTATCTCTGTATGCATTCTTTATCTCTTCCCAAATAGCTTTTGCTGTAGCAAGCGAATGATTTCCATCGCCAACCGCAAAGAGCAAAACATCATCCGCACCATTGTCATGACTATACCTCGCACGGAATGTACAAGGATCCGAGAGGTTTTCGAGAGCCTGTGCAATTCTGTCAAACTCCCTGTCTTCTCTCACAAACCAACCACGGATATGGCCTGAGTTCTGCATCAAATCGAAATCATAAGCTTTTTCGAGGTAATACCTTCGTTCATAGAGCGGCTCTATAAGAGTCTTCTTGGGATCATCAACTAAGAGCATAATGTGTGGTAGTTCCAGCGGAGCACCGCGCCTAATCCGCATACGAGGTGGAAGACGTTCCTTAATTGTGGCTTCTGTGGGCCGGATCAGCGTTTTTAAATCCTCACTATACTGATATTGTTCCAGATCGATTGCCACAATAAGTCCAAGTCTGGGCTTTTCTTGCAAGCATGTCGTCCGTTCCACCAGCACAAAGGCTTCTCCCCTCGAGGTGATTAGACCTTGTTCCAAATACTCATGCATTGTCCTATGTACAGCCAAGATTCGCTGATCGATGTCACTATCTTCGAGAAAGCATTCGGGAAAAATCAGTCTAAGGGTTGAAGGAGCATCGTTTACTTCGCGAGCCACATCCTCCCAATATTCGCGTTCTGAAGAATATTGATCGCATGCTATCACAGCCCATTTCCGATAATCGATGCCTTCTCTTGGCAGATATATCTCAGGAACTGAGATACCTAAATCTCTTAGTCTTTCGCGCATTTTTGCTTGCCTTAATCATCCAACATTCGATTAGATATCGGTGCCTTTCTATTTTGCCTTTAGGCCAAGATAATCGTCCAGGTGATAGCGCTCTCTCAACAATTTCAGCAAACGACGATAGATGAGCGAGGATACGAGAAGAGAAAGCAAAAATGCTATGCCGATCGCCCATATCAAGGCTTCTTGCGGAAGAAACTTAGAAAAAGCAACCGAATAGAGCAACATGAAAAGCACAAAACAAATCGCCATCAGAAGAATATTCGCCACGGTTGCTCCGACTATAAAGAGAACAACCTTGCCTTTATTGGCTTGTTTCTTATTCATATCGATCCTCATCCCTTTTCAGACTGCGACGACTGTGCCTTCGGTTTGTGAAACTCTAGAATCAGAAATCCAAGTATCAAGAGTATCTCGCCAATAGTAATCGCAGAATCGGCAATATTGAAGGTCGCAAATCGCTCCATTCCAAGAAAACCATACATATTGACCGAAATAAAATCCACAACCCCTTGGGGTCGTAGAATTCGATCGATCAGATTTCCTATTCCTCCACCCACTATAAGACCTATAGAATATCTGAGTATCGGAGAAAGGCGTTCCGATTTGAAATAATAGAAAAGCAATGCTATAAGCACAACAATAGGCAAGCAAATAAAAAACAAAAATCTGAGCGGCTGCGGCGAAAGAGCACCGATGGAAAAGGCTGCCCCCCTGTTCCTAGTGTGCACTATCCACACAAAATCTCCCAGAATTCGTGCAAAAACCCTTCCTTCTGGAATATACTTTACAACGAGCGCCTTTGTAATCTGATCTACAATAATTATAATCCCAGAAAACAAAATAGGAACGAGAGGCACATTTTTCTTCATCTCACAATCCGGTGGGTATATCGAGGAAAATAGTATCGAGACCCAGCTCTGCGTGAGCTTTTTCCGCTATGGCCTTGACACCCCAGATCTCTGTAGCATAGTGCCCAGCGGCAATAAAGTTTATGCCACCTTCTATGAGATAATGGTAGATAGAATGCGAAGGCTCACCTGTTATATAGAGATCGATACCTTCCCTTATGGCTTCCAGAGACTCGAATGGGGCTCCACCCGATACAATGGCAACAGTATTGATCTCTTTCGGCCCGGCAGCAATTACGGATTTCGCAGCCGACCCATCCGGAAGAATCTTAGCTATGATTTTATCCAGTTTGGCTGGCTTTGGTAGAACACCCGACCATCCAATGCTAATGCCATGATATATGCCAAAAGGCTTTCTATCCTTAAGCTCAAGCAGATCCGCGAGACGGGCATTGTTGCCTACCTCGGAATGTTTATCTAGAGGAAGATGACATGCATAGAGAGCCATATCGGAATCAATTAGAATTTTGAGCCTTTCTCTAAGGCTGCCTATTATCGGTTCTGGCTTCCCCCAAAACAGACCATGATGGACAAATAAAAGATCAGCACCCACATTGTGCGCTCTTCTAATGCTTTCAGCGCAGGCATCCACCGCGACCGCCATCTTTTGTATGGGTTTTGAAGCACTGCAGGCAACCTGAATGCCATTGAGGGAATCATCGATCTGTCGAAGCTGATCGATTTCAAGAAAAGATCGAGCCCAATTGTCGAATTCAGCTAGTATCATGGAACTAGTATAAAAAAAAAGAACCCTTCATGGAAGGAGGCAGACCATAAAGGGTTCAAAAGCTATATAATGTCGTTTCGCCACCGACACTCGCTTATTGCTTTCAATTTGAATATATCACATTCTATAAATTGCGTCAATATTCTGAGACTACATTGGCTATGAAAAATTATGAAAATCTTACCAAATATTGTTAGATTTCACAATAGCCCACAAAATATACCATAATATGCGCTTTTGTGCAATAGGAAGAAACCTAATCCGTTTTGATAGCTGTGCCTTTGAGCCCCATTTCTTCGGACCCATATTTCATACTATAATCTGGCATAAACAGGAATATGCGGAGATAAAATGATCTATTGGAATGCCGATCTCGCCGCCAAAATAGCATGTAGTTCGGAAGATATGAAGATCTTGCCTTCTTATATCGATTACCTGGTAGACTCAGCCAAGAAGATTGCGCAAGGAGTCATGTTGCCTGATTCAGAGCAATTATCTTCCGAAAAAGATGACTTTTTCCGATATGGCCTCCTGCTGGTAAGCGAAGGTCTATCAGGTGAAATATTAGAAGAGATTCTCGCCGTGCTTCTATACGTAAGCAAGGTCGAAGGTATCGAATTTCTGAAACAATGCGTTGCCGCCGAGGCTATTCTTTCCATAGCAAATGGCGAGGATGAGGAAATAATGATCCGCAAACTCTTGCCATACTGTGGAATAGATGCAGCTCTTGACACCGTAGCACAAAGGAAATCAGAGCATGCTGATTGAACGCCTCGCCAAAATGTATGTCCAATGGGGAGCGCCTAAACAGTCTATCGAGTCGGATCGGAGAAGAAATCGCCAGATTCAAGCAGTCCGCGAATTCCTGGAAATCATCCAAAAAACGGGCGAAAACCGCAAGGAACTGTTCGAAGTATCACAACAATCCAAGAGAAAGGCAACCAAGCTGTCTTATCTCCTCCTTGCAAGCGACACCGAACCTGCAGCAGTCCGAGATTCCTTTTTGCGCTCTGGCCTCCTGTTAAAAGGGCAGCAAAATAATAAACCTGAGCTGCTCATGTGGTTGGCCGGGACAGAAGCATGCGCCAGGGGCATCCATCCTTATATCGTATTTCTTATTATGTCAGCATATTCCGGCCTTGAGGCAGCTAATTCGGAATTCCTATGGCTCAGGGAGAGGTCAAAGCTTCAAAATGCTAAGCTTACCGAATATATCGTGCCTGGAGATCTCACCGACAACATCGAAGAAGCGCTAAGCGAGCCTTTGAGGTTTAAGCGTACTATCCGAATTGCAGGTATGCCTTTGGCTGCATCCGCCTTTGCTGGATGCTCACTCTATTATATTGAACAGATCCTCGCGCTTGTTGGGCCTATTGGTTCATTCATCCTCACAGAAATGATAGCTGCAGCGCGGAAAAGACTTATTTCCGATGAAATATGTACCGCTCAGCAAGCTTTCCTCGATTTATATTCTCGGCAAGAATCCGAAAGCTCGGCTTTAGATAAAGGCCTGATGACAGGAATGGAAGCCTTTGAAGAATCTAGTCAGCCAGATCCTGACCTAATCCGTACAACGACCGATATAATTATGTCCGCCGAAGCGAAAATTCTCAAGGCAACTCTCTCTTCCATGAGCGATAACGAAATTGCTTCCCTCTTGCGATGCATCGAGCCCATTGCACATGAACGCCTCTTAAGCCTGATTTCGCAAGGGCGACAGAGGCGTATACTCACAGCCATTCAGCATACGGATAATGTGACTGGAGAAAAAATGCTCCGCGATGCCCAGCTTTTTGCGCAGAAATTGCTTTCATCATATGCTCCAAGAAATCTTCGGCCTGGCGAGACCCTCAAAATTCCGGAGCTTTTGAGAAATCTCATTTCTTCATTGCTTGGAAGAGAATAAAAGATAGACTTCCCTCTAAGCAGTGCCGAGAGCAAAGCGCTAATAACCAAGGCAAAATGGCTCTAGAGAGACAAAACCAATGGCAAAGCCTGAAAACAATCTTGAACCATTGAGCTGGTATTCACTTCTGCAAAAGCTTATTAGCTCGCTCAGTTGCCTTTACCACGGCCTTGATCAATGTCACCCGTAGTCCGCCATCTTCGAGTTCCATAAGGCCATCGATAGTAGACCCAGCAGGAGTTGTAACCTGATCTTTGAGTTTAGCCGGATGTTCCCCTGTAACAAGCACGGTCTTAGCCGCACCAAGCACAGTCTGTGCTGCCAGCTCGATGGAAACCTCACGAGGCAGCCCCATCTTTACCCCACCATCGGTCAGTGCTTCAATTATCAAGTAAACATAGGCGGGTCCAGAACCAGAAAGACCTGTCACCGCATCCATATACTGCTCATCCAAAACGAGGGCACGACCAACCGATTCGAAGAGCCTCTTGACCTTTTGAGTTTTCGATTCTTCTGTAAAGTTCGCCGGTGCCATTGCGGTCATGCCTTCACCGACAAGCACCCCAAGATTTGGCATAGTGCGAATGAGTGCCACTTTTCGAGCAAGCTTTTTCTGCATCGAGTCGAGCGTGACACCCGCAACGGTCGAGACGACAACACTTTCATCGGAAATGATATCAGCGATTTCTTGAAGTACGTCGAAGATTGTCCTGGGTTTGACCGCAATGAGAATGATCTCAGACTGCCTTGCCACTTCGCGGTTTCGAAGCACCGCAGTCACATTATATCTATCCTCTAGATTCTTCCTGTGCTGTTCGGTTCGTACAGACAGAATTACATCGGAAGGAGTCAGCAGCCCTTTTGATAAAGAGCCCGCGAGAATCGCCTCTCCAATTTTACCAGCACCAATTATGCCGAGCTTGTATTGCATGACTCCTCCCTTCAGCCGCGCAAAGCTGATTCCAGGATCACGGCGCTATCAGTCTTTTCATCGCGGTATTTTACAATACAAGGTGATGCAAGCGAAATGCCCAGACCCTCTGCATAAGAACCGCGAGCAGGTCGAGTGCCAGGAACGACAACCGCATTCTCCGGCACTTCGCTATAGAAATCCATCCCCCTAACTAAATCGAAGATCCTTGTACCCTTGGTGATAATCACGCCAGGAGCGAGAACCGCTCTTTTCTTTACCAGAATGCCTTCGAAGATCCCGCACATTCCACCGACAAAGACTTCGTCTTCGATAATCACGGGATTTGCTTGCGGTGGTTCGAGCACCCCTCCGATCTGTGCCCCTGCCGATAGATGCACCTTCTTGCCTATTTGCGCACAAGAGCCAACCAAAACATGGCTATCCACCATTGTGTCCTGATCTACAAAGGCACCTGTATTGATATACGAAGGCGGCATTATCACGACTCCTTGGGCAATATAAGCGCCTCTCCGCACCGCACTTCCTCCAGGTACAATCCGCACACCATCGGAACGAGCAAAATGCCGAGGCGGAAAGGCTGGTCTATCGTAAAAACCTTCTGCTGGCCAAGACCATTCAGCTATGCCGCCTGCTCGAAAGCCGGAAAGAATGGCTTGCTTAACCCAAGCATTGACTTTCCAAGAGCCATCCAAAAGTCTATCGACGACTCTTATTTTGCCATTTTCCAACAATTCAAGGAATAGAGCCCATTGTTCCCTATCAAAGCGACCTTGCTTAGAAAAAACATCTTGGAGAGTCTGAGCAACCTTATCCATTTGTGCGCCAGAAGTTATATCATCGCCCACATTAATAAAGCCCGCATTGGTTTCAGCATCTTTATTCATCAAATTGTCCATATCCATTATAGCAAGCAGCCAAGCGCCGCCAGGACGCTCTCCATGAGTTCCTTTGTTGCCCTTGCTGCCGATACAAGCGGCAGTCTCAGCCGATCTCCTGTTAGTCCGCAAAACTTGAGTGCGGTCTTTAGAGGAACGGGATTTGATTCCACAAACAGCGCATCCATAAATTGCAGAAGTTCCCTATGCATAGCCATCGCGTCCTGGCGGCGCCCTGTTCGCGCAGCGTCCACCAGCGCTCTAAATCGCCTTGGCAGTACATTCGCGGCTACGCTGACAAGACCTTCTGCTCCTACGGAAATAGAAGCAAGCGCGAGAGCATCATCGCCGGATAGCACTGTCTTTCCTTCGGGTAGAGTGCGACAAATCTCACCTATCTGAGCCAGGTTGCCGGAGGACTCCTTGACCGCTCTGATATTCTCAATTTCCCAGAGCTGTTGCAGGACAGAGGGCGCAAGATTGAGGCCGGTGCGCCCTGGGACATTGTAGACAATAACAGGCTTAGAGCTCGCTGCAGCCGCAACCGCCCTAAAATGAGCAATCAGACCAGCTGGGGTTGGCTTATTGTAATAAGGAACGACTACAAGCACCGCGTCGGCTCCAAGATCTACCGCCTCCTCAGTCAAGCGAACCGCAGCCTTAGTCGAATTCGAGCCAGTGCCTACTACAATTGGAATACCAAGGTTTCGCCCAACTGCTCTCCTCACAAGCTCCCTGCGCTCCTCGGACTCTACAGTGGGTCCTTCGCCCGTTGAACCTAGGACAACGACAAACTGCGCGCCGCCAGATTCGCGCTCCCAGAAAAGTCGAAAGCGCTCAAGCGAGGCTCGGCCGCCAAATGTGCGGCGCGCGTAATCGCCTGCAGAAGCCTCAAAATCCCGCCCTACCAAAAAATCGAGCAATCGTTCGAATGCATCATAATCGATGTTATTTGCATCATCAAACGGCGTTGAAATGGCGACGCCTAAACCATCGATAGTATTCATAACCTTCTTGCCTCCTTCAGCTTTTCTTTATCTCCTTG
>JAAYWE010000175.1 GCA_012516755.1 Treponema sp. | reverse complement strand
TACGCCGAGGAAAAGGCACATATGTAACGGAGGTGCCGGGTATTGCACAGGATCCCCTGGGCTTGGATTTTATTACCACTCCCAACCTCCGTCTCGATATTATCGAGGCGCGGCTTCTCATCGAACCGGGTGCGGCTCGTCTTGCCGCTCAGAAAGCCGACAGCAATGACATAGCCAAAATAGCGGCTAGTGTAAAAGCCATGGAAGAGGTCGTCTATCGGCATAAAGTGGAGATAAACGCTGAGCTCGACTTCCATAGGAGCATTGCCGAGGCTACTCGGAATCCCGTAATAATGCGAATCATCCCTATTATCATGGAATCGATTGAGAAAACCTACCAGGATGCACCAAGGACAAGCGAAGATCATCGTCATGCTTTCGAAGAGCATAAAGTAGTCTACGATGCTATCGCTGCCCATGATCCAGATAGATCTTTTGACGCCATGCAGCGTCATCTCGAAGCCAGCTACAAGCGGACATTGGCGAGGCAACTGCCATCAGCAAAGAATAAAGAAGGCGCATCGGACTAGGCAAGCTCGCTTTCCGTAGCTCTGCTGCTTAGAAGTTTCTTACGGAGGCTCTTGACGGAGACTTCTTACGAAGGCTTCTTAGAGCTAGACTCTAAATTTCGATTTTTACTTGGTTTTGCTCCTCTTGAAGCTTCTGAAGGAATAGAATATCGAGGCAACCGCAAAGACATAGAACAAAATCGCAAGCGGCGAACGCACAAGGACAGTCCAATCCCCATGGGATATAATGAGCGCCCTGCTGAGCTCTTGTTCTGCAATAGGTCCGAGAATGAGCCCCAATATCACCGATGGCGCGGAAAATCCATATTTCTTCATAAAATAGCCAACAATTCCGAATACAAGCGCAAGCATGACATCGTAGACGCTATTGCCCAGAGAATAAGCCCCCAGAAGGCATAGACACAGAATTGTGGGATATAGGATACCCAGAGGCACTCTCAGGATCAGATTGGAAGCGCGAATGCTGAGGTAACCCAAAGCTACCATGATGAATTGTGCAAGCAGGAATCCGATGAATAGATCGGTGATTATCTGAGGCGATTGAGAAAACAAAAGAGGTCCGGGCTGAACGCCAATAATCATTAGAGCGCCCAGCATTACAGAGGTTACGACATCTCCTGGGATTCCTAAGGTGAGAAGAGGGATCATTGCTCCGCCCGTAGTTGCATTGTTAGCCGCTTCTGGCGCCGCTATCCCGGCAAGATTACCTGTACCAAAGGAATCGGGCTCCTTCGAGAATCGCTTTGCTTCGTTGTAAGCCATAAAGGAAGCAATAGAACCACCAGTAGCAGGAATTATCCCAATTATGGTCCCTATGACCGAAGATCCTAAGATCACTTTCCATAGACCCCTCATTTCCTTTTTTGTAGGCATGATAGATCCGATCTTGTGTTTTTTTGAAAGCCGGACGATTTTTCCCTCACTCATAAGTTCCAACTGGGCAAAGACTTCGGAGACCGCAAAAAGACCGATGAGTACTGGCATCATAGAAAAGCCCGTGAGAAGTCGTGTAACTCCGAAGGTAAAGCGCTCGGTGCCCAGTGTGGGATTCAAGCCGACCATCGAAAGCAGAAGTCCAAAGAAGCCCGATAGGAAACCCTTAGTCAGCGATGCCGAGGAAACGCTCGCCATTATTGTCAGCCCGAAAATCATGAGCGCAAAATATTCGGGGGGCCCGAATTTAAGGGCAATCTTTGCAAGCTGGGGCGCAAGAAAGATTAGGCAGAGAGTGGAAAATATGCCGCCCAATGTTGAAGCAACCAAGGAAACACCCAGCGCCTTTCCTGCCTCTCCCTTCTTGGCAAGTGGATAACCATCGAGCGCTGTTGCTGCCGCAGAAGGTGTGCCAGGTGTCGAAACAAGGATAGATGC
>JAAYWE010000174.1 GCA_012516755.1 Treponema sp. | reverse complement strand
GGGCGCCTCTATGTTCCATACGATGAGAATGGCCATCCTATAGAAGAACGAGTTGGCAGGCATGTTACTGCGATTGCCGAGATCATCAACTCCTGGAATTGGGAGCACCCAGAAACACCATTGGAATTCGACAATATTCCCAGCTATGAGGATTTGCTTAGTAAGGGGCTTGGAGAATATCTGCTGCCTGTGCAATAAGACCCAAAAATGGAGCTAAACTAAGCGCCCTACTTCTGAGTTATGAGTTTCTCGATGTGTCTGCGGTGTTTTTAGGGCGGTGCGCATTTTAGCTGTGGACATAGAAATTTGTCGCATTATGTAGCTCGCGGCACCAAAAAACAGAAAACTCTGAGCACCGAACAAAATGCGCACCAAATTCCCCTATCTCCCAAACTCCCGGCGGCAATGAAGCTCATCAACGAGCGCCGAACAAGATGCACGCTAAATCTTCCTATCTCGCTGGATCCTCGAATTCTTGGCTAATTACTCATTACAAGAATAGGTTCCAGCGCTTCATCGATCTTTTCTAGGATTTCAGCGTTGAGTCTGGGCAGAATTTCGATAGCTCCGAGGTTTTCCTCGAGCTGGGAAAGGCGGCTAGCTCCTGTTATCACTGTACTTACATTGGGGTTACGTGCGGCCCAGGCTATGGCAAGCTGGCTCATGGTGGAACCGATTGATTCGGCGATAGGGCGAAGTCGTTCAATGCTGGATATTATTTCTGGCTGATACCAACGCTCTTGAAGCCACTCATAGCCATACAGCGCAAAACGCGAATCCTTGGGAATACCTTCCTTGTACTTGCCGGACAGAAGGCCTGAAGCAAGAGGGCTAAAAGTAGTGAGCCCTAGGCCTATCCCCTGGTAAAGGCGCGCAAACTCCTTTTCGACCTTGGTACGCACCAACATGTTGTATTGGGGCTGTTCCATCTGGGGTTTTCGGAGGTTGTGCTTGTCCGCAGTCTCCCATGCTTGGCGAATCTGTTCGGCAGACCATTCGCTTGTTCCCCAATAGAGAGCTTTTCCCGAGGATATGATATCGTGCATAGCCCAGACCGTTTCCTCTATCGGCGTTTCTGGGTCCGGACGATGGCAGAACAGGAGGTCGACATATTTCATCCCCAGACGCTCGAGGCTGCCTTCGATTGCCTCGAGAAGGTACTTGCGATTGAGGGTGTTCTTTTCATTTGGGCCTTCATGAAGCCCCCAATAAAGCTTGGTTGAAACAAGATAGGAGCCTCGTCTCAAACCAAGCCTGCGAAAGGCTTGACCCATGATGACTTCGGATTGCCCACCTGCATAGGATTCTGCATTATCGAAATAGTTTACGCCATGGTCGTAAGCATATTTGATCATCTGAGATGCGCTGTCGATGTCAATCTGCGAGCCATAGGTCACCCATGAACCCAAAGAAAGCACTGATACCTTGATACCTGCGGAACCTAAATGTCGATAAATCATAGAATAGCTCCTTTGCGGAAGAATCTTCTGTGGCAATGTCCGGAGCAAGAATTCGCATCAATACTGAGCCATGCTTTGAGTCATGCTTTATGCAAAAATAGTAATCCAATGAATCATAAGCTCACTGCCGAAAAATGCATAACAATCGGACTTTGCTCTATTTCCGTTGCTCCGAATTGAGCCCACATTAAAAACATACTAAACTGAGTTCAGAAAGGGAAGATTCTGAATGTCAAATTCTGATAGAATATTCAAGATTGTCCATATTTCCGATCTCCATCTTGGAAAGACTCTTAGATCTCAAGATCTAGCTCAAGATCAGAGCAGTATACTCAAACAAATTGTTGAAAAGGTCAAAATGCTCAAGCCAGATCTTGTCATCATTGCTGGCGATGTGTTCGATCGGAGCATTCCTTCAGAGAGTGCTCAGACTATGTTCGGCTGGTTTATGGCAGAGCTTAGACGCGCGTTACCGAAAGACGGACGCATTCTAGTTATTCCTGGAAATCATGATTCACCCAAACGAATCGCTTTTGCCGCAGAATTGTTCGAATCTGTAGGCATACACATAGTCAGCGAAATCCTATCAAACCCGACACTCGTGCTAAAAAAAGATGGAAAAAGAGCCGCAGTCTGGGCGCTGCCCTTTGTTACTCATGGAGCCTACCACGAGTTTAAGAGAAACTTGATCAAAACGGGCTATGCAGAAATGGCTTCTGCGGAGGCGAATAGCTCAATGGCAGGTCGCATGGAGAGCATTATAGCAAACCTCCGTCCCTCCAAATCAGCCTCCGAATCCGAATACGACCTGAATATCCTCGTGGCGCACTGCTATGTTAAGGAGGCTGTTCTATCCGAATCGGATATCGCCTTTATTGGCGGAACAGAAGCCGTGCCAGCCTCTATTTTCGAGAGCTTCGATTATGTAGCACTTGGGCATCTCCATAGAATGCAGGCTCTGTCTCCGAAAGTCTGGTATTCTGGAGCACCTATGTCTATGTCCTTTGGAGATGGAGATATCGAGAAAGGATTTCTATATATCGAGCTCGAGGATGGTAAGCCGGCAAGAGTACAGCGAATGGAACTCAAGCCCTTGCATGTCTTCAAGCGCGTGAGAGGCAGTTTTGACGAACTTGCTGCCGAATCTGCTCTTATAGATGATGATTATGTCGAAGTGATCCTTACCGACGAAGAACCAGTATACGATGCTTTTAATCGTCTTGCTATTCGTTTTCCTAATTTGATGACGGTACGCCAGGAAGCCTTTGAAAAAAGAATAGGGACAGAGGTTGAAGAAGTCGGAATTCCGGTTCCTCATATAGTTTCGGACGGAGAGACAGAAAATACTGATGCTTTGGAAGATTTTTCCGGCAAATCGCTTCATGCTACGGTTCTCAAGGATTTTGTTGGCTTTACGCAGCGCATTCTCGATGAGCCGCCTTCTGAGGAATTGCTGAATGCTTTCGAGGTACTCCTTAGAAATGCGGAAGAGGACCTCCTATGAAGCCACTTTATCTTTCTTTGGAAAACTTTGGTCCATATCGCCAGCGTCAGGACATCGATTTTTGTAAGTTAGATGATTTTTTCCTTATCTATGGCAAGACTGGTTCTGGAAAAACCACAATCTTCGATGCAATTACCTATGCACTCTATGGCAAGGCCATTGGGGGACGGAGCAATCTCGAGCGGGAACTCGGATCCCGCTTTTCTCCAATCGGAAGCAAGCCCTGGGTTGAATTCGAATTCTTGGCTTCATCTGCCCAATGGAAGGTGTATCGAAGCTTGCCCTACAAGAAACGTAATAAAAGAGGGGTTGAATCCGAGGCTACCAGCGAAGTTGAGCTTTATCGGATGAATGAAATCGGGGTCTATGAAATAATAGCCGATCGCTCTACTACGGCTAATCAAATTCTGCTCGATCTTTTGCGTCTGAGTGCCGATGAATTTTCGAAAATCGTACTCCTGCCCCAGGGAGAGTTTCAAAAATTTCTCGAAATGAAGACCACAGAGCGAGTGGAGATTCTCGAAAAGCTCTTCGATGTAGGTATCTATGATGCGGTAACCGAAGCAGCGCGAAAAAAAGTCATGGAGCTAGAGGCTTATCTTAAAGCAAAGCAGGAGGAAATCGAGCGCATCTCGAATGAACTCGGCATCGAGCCTGGATCTCGCATAAAAGAATCGGGAAAAGCCATCTCAGAATTCGATAAAAGAATCGAAGAATCCACGAAAGACGCTTCGCAGTTGGAAACTCAAATCGCTCAAAATAGAGAGCGTCTTTCATTCCTGCAATCAATGCTTGCGGCCTGGAAAAATCTTCATGAAAAAGAAGAGCTAAAGCCTGTCTTCGATAAACGCGAAACAAGACTTGAAGCTGCCAAATCGCTTGGAGAACTGGCAAGCCTGGCTAAGCAAGTTTCGGCTGATTACGAGGAATTAATCGAGCTTCTTTCAGAATCCTTACAAACAGGGACAGAGCTTTCCAAGCTCGAAGCAGAAGGGATCGAGATCAAAAAGATACAGAAGGGACTGCCCATTGTTCGAAAGAAATACGACAATCTCCAGCGCAGCGTGGCATTATATCAGAATGCAGTGAATGCATGGAATCAAAAAGAGCAATGCGAAAGCGAGCGCAGACAAGTTATGCAGAGACTCGATGCCACTTTGCAGGATTGGGAATATCGACAAAACGAGATCGGTCAGCTCAAATCCAGCATAACAGAGATCGAAAACGCCATACAAAGCGAGCCCTTGGCACAAGAGTTATTTCATAAGATTGTCATCGCGGATGAAGCATTAAAACGAATAGAGACCTGGATAGAACAAAAAGAAAAAATAGAAGCTCAACGCGTGGAAACCTTACGTAAAATTCGAGAAGCGGAAGATTCTATCCTTCTGACAAACCAGGAGCTCACAATTGCCGAACGGAATCGAGATCGCATCAATGAGGAAATCCGAAAGGCTCAAGCCGGTATGCTTGCGGCCTCGCTTATTCCCGGAGAACCCTGCCCCGTATGCGGTGCTCGGGATCATCCCAATCTTGCCAAACTTGAACAGAATGCTCCGGATGACAAGACTATCAAGACCGCCCAAAAAGCGGTGGAAGAGACCAAATCATCGCTCTCTGCCATAATCCAAGACAAGCAAAATCTCGAAAACCGCATCGAAGAATTTTCGCAGGATCTTCAAGTTATAGTCCAAAAAATCTCTGAGGAATGGAAAGGCATTGCTTGCGAAGTGATTGGTGATAAAAGCACAATGCAGCTTCTGGATATCTCTCCCTCAGAGTTCGTATCCATAAGCTCACGCTTGCAATCTGAGCGTCGCGAGCTAGAAGAACGACTTAAGAGTTATCAACATGGACGCAAATCATTACAAGAACTTAGAAAGACTCTTGATCAGGCAGGGCGAGATCTTGATCGAATTCAAGAGGAAAAGACAAGACTCGAGATGAAGCAGACTGAATTAGATGCACATATTGATTCTCTTGGAGAGCAGATCGGAAAAGAGGATCCTCGGATTTGCCTAAAAGAAGCAGAAGAAAATCTTGTCACTCTCCATAACGAAATTGAGCAGATCGAAGAGCAAGCACAAAAATGGGAAATTGCCTGGAGCTCCATAAGTATCAAGATGGACATGCAGTTGGAGAAAATTGGCCAAAAAGGCCCCGCTCTTGCCACAATGGTCGAGGAATTCCTCAATGAGGTGGACAAAACGAAAGTGAGGAGCCTATTGCGGCTTCTCGAATCTCCGGTGACTTCTTCGGAAAAAGAAGCACCAGAACATGAGCAACAGGCAATCCGGCCATTGCCAGATTTCTTGACTTCATCGGGTAATAATGCGGGTAATTTATCGGGTTGTTCAGAGTCTATCTATGAGCCTTCCCCAAGACTACTGCAGGAGCTCTTTGCCTGGCTAGCTAATTCCTTACCACATATCGATAGATTCGTACCGGTCTCTGGGCAAATTATGTACCTTTCAGAGACCCTGGAGAAAATCTTGTCTGCTCATCGAATAAATGAGCCGGCATTAAAAGCACTGATGCAAGAAATTCTCTGTTCGGTGTGGACAAGCAATCGCATCAAAGAAGAAGCCAGGGAGATTTCCGCTTTCAGACAATCCTATAATGAAGCTAGTATTTCCTATCAAGTGCTCGCCGCGCGCGCACAAGCTCTGTCCCCATTCAACTCATTGTCCCCCAACTCATTCAATTCAACTACACTCCCCTCCTCAAACCAATCGCCAGATCGATTGCCCCAACATAAGCAAGAAAATGGCAACCAAGCAAAACATCAGGAAATGTTCGATGGCATTCATCTCGAGCAACAAGAAAAAAACCTTAGAGAGGAATGTCTTTCCCTTCTCGAAAGGAAGAAGAGTATTGAAACGGAGATATCGGATTTGCGAGACGAGCGTGCGCGTTTTATAGCGGAGCTCGATCAGCTTCGTCGCCTTCTTTCAAGGCGAGATGAATTGACTAGCGAATATGAAAGGGCTATCAAGGAGTTCGGAAAACACCAAGAGCTTTCAAAACTGCTTGGAGGGAGCTTAAACCCTCAAAGAAAAATGCCATTCAAAAACTATGTGTTGGGCCTTCAATTCCGAGAAATAGCCATGAGGGCTTCCAGCCGACTCTATCGGATGAGCAATGGCCGTTTCCTGGTGGAAGCCGATATTTTGGGCGGCAGCGGCAACCAAAAAATCGGCCTGGAGCTCTATGTGCTGGATGCCTGGAATGGGGGTCGACGCCCAGTGGGGACGCTTTCCGGAGGAGAAAAATTCATGCTCTCCATAAGCCTTGCCCTGGGGTTAGCCGATTCGATACAGGAACGAGCAAGAGCAAATCGTATCGAATCGCTTTTTATCGATGAGGGCTTTGGAAGTCTCGACGAGGAGTCTCTCTCGCTGGCTATTTCTGTCTTAGAGGACCTTAGAGGCGACAAGAGCATTGCGATCATATCCCATGTGGATGAGCTCTATAGCCGTATACCATCGAGAATCGTGGTCAAAAAATCTGTGGGGGGCTCCCATCTAGAGTTAGAACAAGATTAAAGGCTCTTCTGTTCATTGCTGAGGCGCCCCATGGAAGGCGCGCTCGAGCAGTTCTCTGAGTTCTTCATCAGTAAAAGCACGTGGGCTGGCCTTGCGCCTACGATAAGAAAGAGCATCGCTAAGTATATCTTCGAAATAGGACGGAGATACGCCGGCAGCTTCAAGGTTCTCAGGGATACCTATATCATGGCCCAGTTGGCAGATTGCGCGCACCGATTCTTCGGGGCTGATATTGTCCTTAGCCGTTAGCGCTTGCCCAATGTCCGATAGGCGTCCTTTTGCGTCTGGAATCAAGGATTGCATCACAAAAGGAAGAATGATCGCATTGGCAAGCCCATGTGGTATCCCAGCTAATGCCCCCACGGCATGGGCAAAACCATGAACCATTCCCAATCCTGCCTCGGAGAGAGCTACTCCCGCAAGGGTCGCCGACAGCGCCATGTCGCGTCTCGATTGCATGGCTTTTGCTCCCTCGGATATATGGCATGCCGACCTCAGGCTACGACCTATAAGACGAATGGATTCAAGGCAGTACATGTCGCTGATGGGCGTGTTAAAGCGGCTTACATAGGCTTCTATAGCATGAGTGAGAGCATCCATACCTGTAGCTGCGGTGAGAGAAGGCGGCATGCTTAAATGCAAAACAGGATCCACAATTGCAAGCTTGGGGAAATAAAACTGACTCGAGGTGCCCTTTTTGCTTCGACGACCGCTCTCGTCCACTACGGTGAATACCGCGGCATTTGTAACCTCTGTCCCCGTACCGGCGGTTGTCGGAATTGCAATGAGCGGTGGAACGGGCTTTGTAAATACCAACCCCGTTCCCACAAAATCGCGGATAGAACGACCTTCGGCAACGCTGGCTGCGATTCCCTTTGCACAATCTATAGGGCTGCCTCCGCCAAAACCGATAATGGCGTCACAATGCTGCGCTCTATAAACCTCCGTCCCTTTATCTACAAGAGAGGTATCAGGATCCGCGCTGACTTCTCCAAAATGAACATACCGTATGCCACTTGCATCTAAGCCGATGCACAGCTCTCTGAAACCCTGCAATGAAGCGGTTTTCGATCTGCCGCTCACAATCAGCACATTGGTCGCTCTCATTTCTTTGAGTCGCGGGGAAGCTTCGGCAAGGCAGCCATCCCCAAACAATACCTTGGTCGGTGCATAGAATTCGTACATAGCATATCTCCTATAGAATTAGCTTTCCGAAATTACCTATCCTATCAAGTATAAACAAGTTTCCAAAGGAGTCTTCAGCAAAGAGCGCTGCAATAAAGGAAGCTCAAATCAGAACTATATTTCTCAATCATGTCATAAATCCCCAAAAATCGTTGAGCTTTATACCTAAAATCTTAAAAAATTCTTGCATTGCTCATAAATAAAGTATATAGTATTTGAGAATGTAACTCAAAGAGGAGGTAATATGAAAAAGATCCTTTTCGCATTGATCGCACTGGTTGCGGTCTTAGGTCTTAGTGCCCAGGACTTTACAATCGTAAATGGTACTGAGCCTACTTCGCTAGATCCACATGCGGTTGAAGGTGTGCCTGAGCACCGCATCTATGTGGCGCTTTTCGAGGGTCTGACCATCAATGATCCGCGTACCAACCGAGCGCTTCCTGCAGTTGCAGAGAGCTGGTCTTTTAGCAAGGATTACAAGACCTGCACCTTCAAGATTCGCAAAGGTGTTACATGGTCGGATGGCGTCGAAATAACCGCCGATACGGTTGTTCAGTCCTGGGTGCGCAAGATGGATCCACAGAATGCCTTCCAGTATGCCGATCTACCCGCAATGTATATCGAAGGTGGTATGGATTATCTCGAAGGCAAGGCCGGCCCAGAAAGCCTTAAGATCCGTGCTGTGGATAAATACACATTCGAGGTCAAACTGGTTGGCCCTATTCCATTCTTTGCAGATATGGTAAGCCACTATGCCTTCGCCATCGTTCCTATGCATGCTATCGAAAAATATGGCAAGGATTGGGTAAAACCAGGCAAGATGGTATCGAATGGGCCTTATGTCCTATCCGAATGGAAGCCCCAGGAAAAAGTTGTTGTTGTAAAGAACAACAAGTACTGGGATGCAAAGAACGTCTCTCTCAAGAAGGTTACCTTCATTGCTAACGACGACATCAATGTTGGCTATAACCTCTACAAGAGTGGAGCCGCTGACTGGACAGAAGCCGTGCCTCTAGAACTCATGGATGAGGTCAAGCTACGCAAAGACTTCCATGTTGCTCCTCAATATGGAACCTATTATTATATCTACAACACAACCCGAAAACCGCTCGATGATCCTCGCGTTCGCAAGGCGCTCGCTATGGCTATCAACAAAGACGACCTTGTCAACAAAGTCACCCGTGGTGGCCAGATACCTGCAAATAGCTTAGTGCCTCCTAGCACCGGCTATACTCCAGCAAAGGGTTATAACTTCGATCCTGCGGCAGCACGCAAGCTTCTCGCGGAAGCGGGCTATCCGGATGGCAAAAATTTCCCGGCATTTACGATACTCTATAACACTTCTTCGTCTCACAAGAGCATTGCGGAATTCATCCAAGCCCAGTGGAAAGTTAACCTTGGCATAGATGTCAGCCTTATGAACCAAGAGTGGGGTACCTATCTCGACACCCGATCCCAGTCTCATAACTTCGATATCGCTCGAGCTGGATGGATTGGCGATTATCTCGATCCATCGACTTTCCTGGAAATGTTCATAACTGGCGGAACCCAGAATGATGGTCTCTATACCAACCCGAAGTATGACGAACTGCTCGACAAAGCGCGTATTGCGAGCGGCACTGAGCGCTTCCAGTATCTTATGGATGCAGAAAAGATCCTCATCGATGAAGATATGGCAGTTCTTCCGCTATATTTCTATGTGACCCAGAACCTCATCGATCTGGACAAATGGGATGGCTGGTATGCGAACCCGCTCAATATCCATCCATGGAAATTTATCCGACCCAAAAAATAAAAATTACCTAAAGTAAGTAAGCAGGGCTGTCCGATACGGGCAGCCCTTTTTTTCTTGGGCAAATTCTTGCAGTATCAATTCTAAGGAAATATTGGCTAGATAAAATTTCATGATTGGAGTATAATGTTTTTGCTTGAGAAAAGACTTCTCATGTTTCGAGATTCCAATTACGCAAATATATTCTTTTAGAATAATTAATTTGCGACTCGGAAAGGAGTAATTCCGAATGCCACGATATTTCATTCGGAGAATATTGAGCATAATTCCTACGCTCTTTATCGTGATCACACTGAGTTTTTTTCTAATCAGGCTTGCACCTGGGGGCCCTTTTGCCCGCGAACGTGAGGTGCCAGAGGCGATTCTTCAAAATCTCATGAAGCGCTATCACATGGATGAACCGCTCGTTAAGCAATATTTGCGCTATATGGGCGACGTAATTCGTTGGGATTTCGGCCCTTCCTACCGATATAGGGATCTAAGCGTAAATGAGATTATAGACGAAGGTCTTCCCATATCGATGTCCTTGGGTGTTATCTCCTTGGTACTGGCGACGGTCGGAGGAATTGCCATCGGAATTATTTCAGCGTTGAAGCAGAACAGATGGCAGGATTATGTTGTCACTTCTATCGCTGTCATAGGCATTTCGGTACCGTTATTTGTGATGGGGCCTGTCTTACAGCTCGTTTTCGGAATGAAGCTCAAGATTTTGCCTATAGGTCAATGGATCTCGACTCATGGTATAAAAGCGGTAATCCTTCCGGCCATAACTCTATCGTTTCCATATTTTGCCTATATTGCGAGGCTATCACGCGCAAGTATTCTCGAAGTGCTGCGATCTGATTATATCCGCACAGCACGAGCAAAGGGGCTTAAAGAGTCAGTGGTAGTTTGGAAGCACGTGCTCAAGGGAGCTATGCTCCCCGTAGTCACATATCTCGGCCCAGCCTTCTCAGGTATTGTAGTAGGCTCAATAGTCGTAGAATCGGTCTTCCTTGTACCCGGAATTGGGCGCCCCTTTGTTCAATCTGCCCTAAACAGGGATTATACACTTATAATGGCTGAAGTGGTTGTATATTCCATTATTCTCATCATTGCAAATCTTGTGGTCGACATTCTCTATGGCTTCCTCGATCCAAGGATTTCTTACAAGTAAGGGGTGGGAGATGGCAAAAAAACAACTTGAAACTGCAGTCAACGAGTTCAACCAGGTAATGAAGCCCGTCTCCTTATGGGCTGACGCATGGAAGCGCCTTCGAAAAAATAGGATGGCTTTGATAAGTCTCGTAATAGTATGTATATATTTGGTTATCAGTATTTTTGCGCCTCTTCTTACGAGTGCTGGAATTCTCATCGATTACCGCAAACAAGTCATTACCAATGCGAGCCTGCCTCCTTCTTTCAAACCAGCCGGAGAGCTGGTTATCAATAAGATCGAGAAGCGCATCGCGGATCTCGAACAAAGAGTCGAGGAACAAAAACAGCAGCAGTCTGCCTTCGATTCTTTCTTCGATTTTGGATCCGTGTATGCTCAGGATGAAAGCGGCGAAGCCGGCGATGATTACGCGCCAAGCCAGGAGGAATTCTCTTTTACATATGAAGGTGAAGGATTCTTTGGCAACACCACCAATCCGGTAGTCCGCGAACTCATCAGCCAAAAAGAAACCTTAGAACACGTCAAAGCCGAGCTAGATACAAACCCCGACTACAAGATCGTATACATTCTTGGAACCGATAATCTAGGCCGCGACATGTTTGCACGCATAATCTATGGTGGTCGCATTTCGATCGCCATAGGAGTCGTAGGCACTCTGACAGCTGCTTTGGTGGGTATTCTGGTCGGAGCAATTTCCGGCTATGTCGGTGGCTGGCTCGATAATTTTCTTATGCGTTTTGTAGATATCATGTATGGGCTGCCTTATATGCTCATCGTAATAATCATCATGGCTATGATCGGCGAGAAAGCTCGTGGGAGCTTTGTGGTGCTCTTTGTCGCAATAGCATTAGTCTCTTGGCTTACTATTGCACGGGTGGTACGAGGGCAGATTATAAGCCTGAAAAATTCGGAATTTGTCGAAGCAGCACGGTCTATGGGTGCAAGTACTCAACGCATTATCTTCCGGCATCTTCTGCCAAACACTCTAGGAGTCATCATCGTATTCTCCACGCTGATGATGCCAAGCTTTATCATGAATGAGTCCTTTCTGAGCTTTTTGGGACTTGGCGTGTCGGCACCAGATGCATCTTGGGGCACTCTCGTGTCGGAAGGAGTTCGTGCTATGGAATCCTATGCCTGGCAACTGCTTGGTCCGGGTATTACAATGACGATCTTTCTTTTCTGCATGAACTTCCTGGGCGATGGCCTTCGAGATGCTCTCGATCCGCAGAGTAAGAACCGCACTTGATAAGGAGCCTAAATGTCTGATGAAGTCATCCTTCAAGTAAGAGACTTGAAAACATACTTTACCGTAGATGAGGGAATCGTGAAGGCAGTCGATGGCGTAAGCTTCGAACTTCACCGCAGTGAAACCCTCGGAATTGTTGGTGAATCCGGATCAGGGAAAAGTGTTACCAATCTCTCGGTCATCAATCTGATTCCGACACCTCCAGGCAAGATTGTCGGGGGAGAGGTGCTTTTTCATGGCACTGATCTGCTCAAATTGCCGCCCGGCGAAATCCGCCATATACGAGGCAACAAGATTTCGATGATCTTCCAGGATCCCATGACCTCGCTCAACCCTTTCTTGCGAATTTCTACACAGATGATCGAGACAATACAGCTGCACCAGGGGCTAGATAAGAAGGCGGCAAAGGAAAAAGCCATCGAAATGCTCAGACTTGCTGGCATCCCTGCTCCGGAAAAGCGCATCGATCAATATCCGCATCAATTTTCGGGGGGAATGCGACAACGAGTCATGATAGCCATGGCCTTATCATGTAATCCCGAGATACTGATTGCCGATGAGCCGACAAGCGCACTCGATGTTACAATTCAGGCTCAGATCCTCGAGCTCATGAAGGAATTAACCCGAAAGCTTGGCACCGCAGTTATTCTAATTACGCATTCGCTGGGCGTTGTTGCGGGTATGTGCGACACGATCTGTGTCATGTATGCGGGACGAATCGTCGAACGCGGACGCACCGAAGATATCTTTGAAAATCCGAAGCATCCTTATACTATCGGGCTAATCCGCTCCGTACCACGCCTCGATCAAGAGACCAAGATGCGTCTATATTCAATACCCGGTCAGCCGCCCAATGTAATAGATTTGCCAGATTGCTGCCCATTCTACCCACGCTGCGAACAATCAATGGATATCTGCAGGGGGAAATACCCATCTATTGTATCCTTCGAGAACAATCAGAGCGTAGCTTGCTGGCTCTACAACAAGGAGACTCAGAATGCCTGAAACCGACGAAGTACTTCTAGATGTGCGCGGCCTCAAGATGCATTTCCCTGTCAAAACGAGCATGTTCTCTAAGACGAAGAATTATATATATGCTGTAGACGGAATTGATTTTAAGGTAAGAAAAGGTGAGACTCTGGGTCTTGTAGGAGAATCGGGCTGCGGAAAATCGACCACGGCTCGCGCCATAGATCAGCTGTACAAGCCAACTGCTGGTGAGGTCATTCTAAAAGGCAAAGATCTCACTAAGCTACCACCCAGCGAGATGATGGAAGCGCGAAAGAACATACAGATGGTTTTTCAAGACCCATACGCTTCGCTCAATCCACGCATGACCGCAGGCGATATAATCGCGGAGCCCATTCGCATCTTCCAAAAGCAAGGGCTTATAGATATGAGTGCGCAAGATCGCAATAATCGGGTAGAAGAGCTCATGGAAAAAGTGGGGCTGTCGCGATATTTCAAAAACCGTTATCCGCATGAATTTTCAGGTGGCCAACGCCAGCGTATCGGAATTGCGCGCGCATTGGCGCTCAATCCGGAGCTCATTCTATGCGATGAACCTGTATCCGCGCTTGATGTCTCGATTCAGTCTCAAATTCTCAATCTTTTCAAAGACCTGCAAGGGGAGTTTGGCCTAACTTATCTTTTTATTGCGCACGATCTTTCTGTCATAAAATATATCTCCAACAGAGTGGCTGTAATGTACCTTGGACTCATTGTGGAAATCGCGGACGCAGCGGATCTATATAAGAAACCCCTACATCCTTATACTGAGGCACTTTTGTCAGCGGCGCCGATTCCTGATCCAAAGATCGAGGCGAAGCGCAAGCGCATAATCCTCACTGGAGATGTGCCCTCTCCAGACAAACAGCGACCAGGCTGCAATTTCTACGATCGATGTCCTAAGCGCATGGATATATGCAAAGAAAGACGACCATCGCTAAAAGATTCGGAAGTCGGGCACGCTGTGTCGTGTTTCATATTTCACAAGCCGGAGTGATATAGGCAAGAGAGATTCTAGATAGAGCCTGATTAGTTTCTTGCTGGCTTCCCTCAACAGGGCTGAGTCAGGTCAAGATGAGGACAACACATACAAAAGACGAGGCCGCCCCGCCCATTCGGGCGGGGCGGCGGCCTTTTCCCATAATCCTTCAAAAGGTCCCTAAAAACCACTGCATCATAATATGATAATGATTTCCGATAACTAATTCCTATATCCCGCTTGACAAAAAAGAATAAATAATGCATTTTGCTTCGAAAGACTAACGCCATGAAAGCTAATAGCAATTATATATGTTTCATGCGAAGCGGCTCAACGAAGCCGCTCTCCGCGACCCGCGCCTTCTTTCTAGCTATCCTGTAAACTCAAGCCTATACCAAAAATCCAATCTCTGTCTCTATCCAGGCAAATTTCCGAGCCAATCTTATAGATCTTGTCAGCCACAACTCAATGTCTCGAATCTATCTGTTTCTCTTAGAGATGCCGTATGGCGTCTTATAATGATTTTTTATCCTGGAGGTTTCTTATGAACCGCAAAATTGTCACCTTTATCTTTCTAGCCTCTTTAGTCTCAACCATGCTTGTCTTTGCTGGCCCCTTTTCCTCGGGTACGCTAAGGGTTGGCGCTACTTCCGTGCCCCACGCTGAAATACTTAATTTCATTATATCCGACTTGGCAGCGCAGGGAATTAAGCTAGAGGTTATCGAGTTCAGCGACTATGTTACGCCCAACATAGCACTAGCCGAAAAACAGCTGGATGCTAACTTTTTTCAGCACCTGCCCTACCTGGAAACCTTCGCTGCCGAGCGAAAACTCTCTCTTGAAAGCGTAATAGCCGTCCATGTGGAACCTCTTGGTCTCTATTCGAAGAAGTACAAGAAAGTTTCAGATTTTCCATCCGGTTCGATAATTGCCATACCAAACGATCCGACAAATGAGGGAAGAGCTCTGCTATTCCTTCAATCTAAGGGAATCATAAAGCTCAAGCCAGACGCTGGACTTCAGGCAACGATTCGGGATATTGTGGAAAATCCAAAGAAATTTGTATTTAAGGAAATAGAAGCGCCCCAGTTGCCGCGTACACTCGACGATGTGGCAGGCTCGATCATCAATGGAAACTACGCTCTCCAGTCGGGCTTTAACCCAATAAAAGACTCTCTTCTTCTAGAAGGTGGAGAATCACCGTATGCCAATATCCTTGTTGTCAGAAAAGGCGATTCTAATGACCCCCGGATTCAAGCACTCGCGAAAGCGCTCACATCTCAAAGAGTTAAGGATTTTATCTTAAATACTTACAAAGGCGGTGTAATTCCAGCCTTTTAATCGGCCTCTCTGCTCAGGCGTAGTGATCCGACTTATCGATCCCACCTTTTGCTCAAAAGGAGCCTTGCGCTGATCCATTAGCCTTTTACTGTGCAATCCATTTGCTGGACAGCATTTCCAAAAATGCCGTCACTGCTAGAAGATCGGCGCATCCTCCAGGGCTAATGCCACGCTGACTGAAGTCAGCATCGAGCTTCTGGACAAAATCTCGATTCTCCATCAGCCTCATTCCTCCGCGCGAAAGAGCAGCAGCAGCCTGAGCTCTGACATAGGCAAGACCATCCGACCCCGCTCTTTTTAATACCGTAGTATCGTCTACCTTTAGGTAGAGGATTAGAAGCGCATCGACCATCGCATCGTTCCATGACATGCCCGCCAAGAGATCGAAATGTAGCCTTGGCAAAGCATGATTTATTACAGAAGGAAAACCATCTTCCGCTTCGCCACGGACTCCTCTTATTCCATATTTGATGAACGATTGCTCTCCGGCGCTGAGATCAATAGAAGGAACCACAGCATTTTTCGCTCTTATCGTGTCGGAAGCGAGAAGCATCTCTGCTTCCACAAGCGGAACAAGTTCGCGAATGGTGATTCCGCTAACGATATCGGCAACCTCTTGTATACATCCCGATATGATAGCGCTTCTATCACTTATCTCGGCTCGCCTATCCGAAACCAAAAGCTTCCCGGCCGCTGCGCATGCTAAGCCCATGGAAAAAATGAGCCCTTTATGGGTATTGATTCCCTGTGTAGCCGCATACATGGATTTTTCAGCTTCGATTCCGAGCTTTCGCAGTTCTGCCAGAAGTCCTGGGCTTTCGCCTGCAAATTCTGCACCAATGCGGGCAAAATCTACAAAAAATGGTGCTAGGGCTGCCGCGCTCGCAAGGAAGGTAAAATAATCCATGTCTGAGTGTGCGCCTCTAGAGAAAGGATCGACCAGCCCGGGTTTTGGTGCTGCCGAGACTTCATAAAGCGTTGCGGTCAACGCGAGATTCCCCACTTGCGCAATCAAATCATCCCAATACATCGATTTGTCTCAATAATCAATCTCAATCGCGTGTTTTATGGCTATCATAAGGATTTTGAGCTTCTTAAGGCCATCGAATCTGATATGATCGCCTCGATATGCGCTGCAATATCCAAAAGAGAATGACACTGACCGGCGGAACATACCATAGCCTCATTATCACAGACAAGGCATTTTCTGGGCTCAAAACCCATATCCCTTCGCGAAAGAAGTCTAGCCTCCGCATCCGTCACATCGATATCCCCTAGCGCACCCAGCACATGTCCTTCCTCTATGGATATTGCCATCCGCTTCAAGATCTCTTCATCGCAACAAGAGGCAAGCCAAGCACTTGGCCCATCATCGTACTGTTTCTGACCTGAAGCTATGATTGGGAAAGCCTTCTCCATTAGAGCTTCTGCGAGAGCATCCCGTAATTGCACGACAATCTCTTTATAAGGACCAGAAATTCTTAGAGAAGCCGGCATTCTTAGAGTGCAGAAAGCAAAGCCTAATCTATGCCCCGAGAATTCTTGAGCCAATGATTTTGC
>JAAYWE010000173.1 GCA_012516755.1 Treponema sp. | reverse complement strand
GATAAAAGGGTAGCCGTGCAAGCTTATGTCAAGACATTTGCGGAATGGCTGGGGCTCGATGTCGTCGGTACCTTTGGTCCCGGAGAACCATCTCCGGCCGTTGTTCTCGATCTTATAAAGAAAAAGCCTGCGATGATTCTGGACAACTATCACAACCCAGGTGGTAAAGCTCTGGCGGAAAGCCTTGGCGTACCGAATGTGCTACTGATAAATTTCCCGGGAAAAGATGGCACACGCACCATCGAGGATGTTTTTCTCTACAATGAAAAAGCCATACTCGGACAAATCGTGAAATAAAAAGCGAGAGATAGTGTAGTGCTTCGAACAATTTCAAGAGCATTATGTCGAGCTCCATCAAGAGTGACAGATGGCCTGCAGCAATTGAATCGAGCGCCATCTAGAATGACAGATGAGCCACAAAGACAGATTTCTACTCAGACGCAAGTGCAGGTACAGATGCAAGAACAATGCGCTCAAGATTATCAGCCCATTCTATCGGCAAAGGATCTCTCCATAGGATATCGATACGCTTTACCGATTGTCAGCGGAATAAGCTTCGATTTTCCAGCATATCTTCCGGATGGCGAGGCTCTTGACTATAAAAAACGCAAGAACATCCTTGGATTTGTTGGTCCAAATGGAGCAGGCAAAACAACCTTTCTCAAGACCTGTATTGGGCTTTTATCTTCATTACACGGAGAACTGTGCCTTTTAGGCACTGATACGAAGTCATCGACATTTGCAGAAACGCGCAAAAAGCTGGCTTATATTCCACAAAACAAACCTGAGGGAAATTCGGGGCAACTGCGTATTTCGGTGATAGAAGCGGTTTCTTTTGGCAGATTGGGTAAGTGTGGATTGGCTGGTCGCTTTGGCCCTGAGGATCGATGCGCGGTACAGGCCGCTATCGCCCGATGTGGTCTGGAATCGCTGGCTAATATGGCCGTCCAGGACCTGTCGGGAGGGCAATTTCAGAGGGTGTCGATAGCACGGGCGATAGCGGCTGAGCCAGCAATCTACCTGTTCGATGAACCGGGTAGCTACCTCGACCAGGAAGGCCAAGTGGCCATGCAAAGCCTTATACGCTCGCTCGCGGAATCAGGCACACCCCTTATTCTCGTGACTCACGATCGAGAGCTAATCGAGCTATGCGACGAGGTCTTGTTCTTCGAGAAAGGGACGGCAAGACTGCTTGAGACCAGCGCCTTTCTCGCCACCATAGATGAAATTTAGAGAGCGTTAGAGGAAAACTGAAGATGATGGAATTGCTCAGGATCCCTGCCTTTGGCAGAGCATTTGCCGCTCTTTTCGCTTGCGGCACGGCCTTTCCTATACTCGGAATATACATACTTTCGCTCGATTTGATCCCAGTGCGCTTTGGCGTAATGCATCTATCGTTGCTGGGAGCAACAATCGGACTAATAGTCGGTATCGATCCTATTTTCTTGGCGATGCTGTTCTCGATCGGAGCAGGATTTGCAGTGTCAGCTCTGAGCTCGCGAAAAACTGGGGGCGATTCGGGTGGAGCTATGGCTCTTCTTATGACAGCAAGCCTGGGTATCGTGTTCATACTTTTCTATAAGGCTAATGTTCATGCCATCGAAGCGTTCAATTTATTCTGGGGCAATGTGCTAGCACTCGATAGAACTGAAGTCCGACTAGTGATAATTGTATCGGTGCTAATTCTGGCAGGTACTGTGCGATACTTAAGGCCGATCTCTGCAGTGCTTTTCGACAGAGAGACGGCGTTTGCATTTGGCCTGCCGTCAAGGCTTGTCCTAACCGCCATTCTGGTTATGGTATGCGTCGGAATAGGCTTGGGCATTCGTATCACAGGGGCGCTCATGGTGGATGCCGTGACACTTCTCCCCGCGCTCGCCGCTCAATCGCTCAAGAAAAACTTTAGACCTACTTTGATGCTGGCTTCAGTATTCGGAGTATGCATAAACCTTACGGGCTTTGCTCTCGCAATTCTTCTGGATCTTCCAACGAGCCCTGCGATCATTGTAGTTGGCACCGTTGTAGTACTCGGCTGCAAGCTTTTATCTCGCTTAAGGCAACAATAAGGCTTGGTTTAGGTTTTCTCTCATCGCCTCAAGCCTTTCCTGCCCAGCTTTTCTGCGAGATGGACCAGGCCATCTATATAATCTGTATCTGGAGGCAATATATCATTCCAACGGCTATCGAGGCAATTTCCTGGTGCAAAGGCCGTGAAATACCATGGTGTCTCTTCAGGAACAAGGGCTGCAAGCGCTTTGACGGCTGGCTCGTCTAGATATCCCGGCACAACTACGCTGCGGACCTCGAATTCTTCCTTGTATTTTGCAAGGATTTTAAGGCTTTGGATTACTGCGGTAAAAGGAAAGCCGCTCGACAGATCGCCATAACGCTGGGCATCGGTTTTGAGATCGAG
>JAAYWE010000172.1 GCA_012516755.1 Treponema sp. | reverse complement strand
TTTTTCATTTACAAGCTGGGCAAGTAATGTCCCCGTAAAGATCTCTGAGGCAGGTCCCATATATAGAGGAGTCGAGATATCCAAAGGATTTCGTTGCCCATCAAAGCCATAGGCTTTATTGAAGACGATTTCTCCACCCTTAATGATTACGACCTCATAGCCGGCTATTCCCTGTCGCACTCGTTCGTTTCTAAAAAGCGAATCGAAATCTCTGTAATTTTCAGGCCCAAGGTCAGGTATGTAGAGGGCGGCAAGAATGACCGTAGCGACAAGAATCCATGGAATAATTCGGCGCAGAAACTTCATCAGTCACTATCGTAGCAGGAGCGCGCAAGGAGGGCAACATAGCCATATTGTTCTATGTAATCCTGTTCAAGGCTCTTGTCTTTCGAACCGCGATGCTCAGTAGTTTTACAAAAGATGCGGATGCTTGATTCAGAGAGTAAACAGTAAATCGCTATAGGTGGGTAGAGGCCAAAGATATTTGGGCACCAGACGTTCCAGTTCGTCGCAGAATTCCCTGAGTTCATCCATGCCAGGCACGACCATGTCTCGGTAAGACTTTGCTCGCTCGAGTTCATCTTCTGTGCAACTTGCATCACTGAGAGCCCTTTCCAGGCGATCAAGCCCTTCGGCCGATTTGCCAACAAGTTGGGCTATGCGTTTAGCAAGAGCTTCTTGCACGATAGCCGGAGCTCCTATGGCGGCGATGCTTGAGCATATGGAACCGTAGTTGCTCGCTGCCTCGCTCGCCGCTGGAATGATGTATCTGCGGACAAGGTCGATCATCATGGCCGCCTCGATTTTTATCTGCTTGGAGTAACGCTCGAGATAAACATGCTGCCGAGCCTCGATTTCTTCTGGCAGAAGAATACATAGATTTTCCAGCATTTTTACATTGTCCGGTGTGCTTAGTTCCTGGATAGCATCGACCGCGGAGCGAAAAACCGGCAATCCTCTTTTTTCTGCCTCATGCATCCAGTCGATAGAATATCCATTGCCATTGAATACGACGCGGCGGTGCTCTTGCCAGGATCTTTGTGCAACAAGGCGCGCGGCATCGAGTAAATGTGCTCCTTTTGTGAGCTCTTGTTCGATCTCTTCGGAAATGCGATTCAATGCTTCTGCAACCGCGGCATTTATCATAGTGAGCGAAGTTGCGGCTGATTGAGAAGAACCCACGGTGCGAAATTCGAATTTGTTACCGGTAAAGGCGAATGGGCTTGTGCGGTTTCTGTCGGAAAAATCACGGGGGAGCTTTGGAAGACTTCTTATACCAAGTTCCAAAAAGGCATTAGTGATTCTCTGCGCATTATTTTGGTTTTGCAGGGAATTGAACAGGTCGTAGAGTGGTTTTCCAAGGTATATCGAAAGAATCGCGGGTGGAGCCTCGTGGCCGCCAAGTCTTCGGTCATTGCCCGCGGTAGCGGTAGAGGAACGCAAAAGCCCCGCGCGCCTATCAACAGCCTCTATCACCGCAAGAGAAAAAAGCGCGAATCGTATGAATTTGAACCCTGCCTCTTCTTCGGATGAAATACCTGCGACAATTGCCGGATCTAGAAGATTCAATCCCTCATCTGTTCCAATAGACCAGTTGATATGTTTGCCGGAACCATTTATGCCCGCGAATGGCTTTTCATGGAGGAGTGCGGCCATCCCATGGTGTTCCGCAGTCTTTCGGATTGTCTCCATAACAAGCTGATTAGCATCGGCAGCGATGTTCTCCTGTGAGTAGATACAGGCGATTTCGAATTGATTGGGAGCCACCTCGTTATGCTGGGTCTTAGCGGAAATACCCATAGCCCATAGCTCGCTGTTGAGTTCGTTCATAAAGGCAGCGGCTTTTTCATCTATAGCGCCATAATAGTGGTCTTCGAGTTCCTGACCTTTTGCGGCCATAGTACCAAGTACGGTTCGACCGCAGAGCTTAAGGTCGGGGCGCTTTGCGTACAGCTCGGCATTGACGAGGAAATACTCTTGTTCTGGACCTGCGTAGGCTATGATACGCTCTGTTTTGCTATCTCCGATAAGGCGCAATAGACGCAAGCCAGCACGATTCAGAGCTTCCATGGAGCGCAGAAGGGGGACTTTCTTGTCGAGTGCGAGCCCGGTATAGGACACAAAGGCAGTGGGAATGCAGAGAATGTATCGTTCGGCATTGCGCTTGAGAAAGGCAGGGCTTGTCACATCCCATGCGGTATAGCCGCGAGCTTCAAAGGTTGCTCTTAAGCCGCCTGACGCGAAACTCGAGGCATCCGGCTCGCCTTTGACAAGATCTTTCCCCGAGAATTCCATGAGAATGCTGCCGTTAGGCTGTGGTGAAACAAAGGATTCGTGCTTTTCTGCGGTCAGGCCCGACAATGGGTGAAACCAATGCGTGTAATGAGTTGCGCCAAGGTCAGAAGCCCATTCTTTCATCGCGGCAGCAACGATTTCAGCAATATCAAGCGTGAGCTCACGCTTGCCAGCCTGAATTTCGAGTATTGCCTCAAATGCCGAGCGAGGCAGGCGCTCTCGCATAACATCATTTGAGAAACAGCGAGAGCCAAAGTGATCGATCAATGAAAAATTCGAGGAATGCTCATCCATAATGGGTTCTCCAGCAAAGACAAGATATATTTTGAATAAAGTAGCAAGAATTGTGCCAAACCACGACACTTCTATCAAAAAGTAATCAACAATTCCTTCTCATCACTTTTTTGAATATTGCTAACGGGCTGATACAATGAAGATCTTTCATGAAAAGCCTTCTAGTTTCTTTTTTCATAGACTATTATGAATATCGAATAGAAAGGCAAATTATGTTATTCCGTATTCAGGGATGCATAAAAAGGCATAAAAGAGCACTGTGTGCGAAAAGGTCTCCCCTTCTCTTAAAAATTCTGATATACGATTTCGG
>JAAYWE010000171.1 GCA_012516755.1 Treponema sp. | reverse complement strand
GCCCCAACTCGCGCAGGCGCTCTCTCACCGGTTCGTCCAGAATGCTCCCTTTAACAAAAGAAAAATGTGCCCCGATCGGCTCGCCTGATACGCTCGAGTTAGCTGCCCCAGTCGCCTCAGCCGCCCCAGCTACCTTGCTGGCTAAAATCGGCTCACTATTCCTGGCAGCGGCCGCTTGAGGCATAATACTAAGGTCCTGTATATCGACGGCCACAAGCTTGCCGCGTCCCTTCATCTGTCGCAAGAGCCACAGGCTCCAGGAGCCAGGCGCCGCGCCGACATCAAGAATAGTAGGGGCGCCCTCTCTAACGGCGCCCTCTCTCACGCCCTCTCTCACGCCCTCTCTCACAGAGCGCTCTCCGCAAATGATTCTCAGAAGCCCAAATTTTCTTACGATTTCTTCGAGCTTATAGACAGAGCGAGCCGGGTAGCCTTCTTTTTTTGCGCGGAGTGTCCAATAATCGGGGCGGCCATATTCTGCCATAGCTGTCCTCAGAGGGCTTCTATCGATGAAGGATGCGCAGCTGAGCGCTTATGAGGCATTGCCTCCAGTGCCTTGATAGCGTCGCTGAGTACATCAGCTTGCTTTTGCAAGCAGCCTATTTAGCCGATCTCCAAAGTCGTGCGGCACATCGAAGTGTTCTCCTTCAGCCATCATTGCCTCATAGAAAAGCACATAAGCTAGGTCCTCGAGCTCTTGAACAACATCGATATCTCCGCCACTCAGCTCCTTTCGAGTATCGAGCGTCACAATCTTTTTAACAAGTGGATGCCCGGCGTTTATCTCAAGGATTGGCTTCGATTCAGGCACTGGCTCATTGGTGAGTCGCTCCATTAGCTTTCGAAAAGCTGGTGTGGGCTCATCCTTGTCGAAAACCACGCAGGTGGGTCTTTTATCGAGCCTCTTCGAAAGCCTTACATCTTTTACTCGCTCGCCGAGCACTCTCTTGAGAATATCTATGGCTTTTTTCCCTTCCTTTTCGTGCTCATCCTTTGCATTAGAAGCTCCCAATTCATCTTCTGCATCGACTTGCTGGACATTCTTGAATTGCATGCCTTCGAATTCCCCTATGCCGCTGAAGGTGAGTTCGTCTATCTCGTCAGTACCGAGGAGCACTTCGATTCCCTTTTCGGAAAAAGCCTCAAGGAGCGGCGAAGCCCTCAGGCGCGCTTCATTTTCTCCTGTGAGAAAGTAAATGGTCTTTCGATTCTCCCCGGCACGAGCCTTATAGTCTGCAAGGCTTGTCCAGCCCTCGACTGCAGTGCTCTTGAATCGGACAAGCTTAAGCAGCGAATCGCGATTTGCCCAATCCGAAAGGATTCCTTCCTTGATTTGGGGATTGAATAGCGAAATAAAGGTATTGAATTTTTCGGAATTTGTCTCTGCAAGCTGTTCGAGCTCGCCGAATAGCTTTTTGAGTGTTGCCTGCTGAATGGTCATCATGACTCGGTTGTGCTGCAGCATCTCTCGGCTCACATTTAGAGGCAAATCATCCGAATCGATTATACCTCGCACAAAACGGAAATAGGGAGGTAGAATCTGGAGCTCTCTATCGGTTATAAACACCCTCTTTACATATAGTTTTATTCCCTGCTCATGAGTTGGAATATAAAGATCGGCAGGCACATGAGAGGGTATGTATAAGAGTGAGGAATATTCGATAGTTCCTTCTGCTTTTGTGTGAATCCAGAGGAGTGGATCTTTCTCATCGCCGGTCAAAGACTTGTAAAAATCGATATAGTCCTTGTCGGATAGCTCCGACTTGGGGCGGCGCCAGAGAGCGCTAGCGCTATTTACCTGTTCGTCTACGATCTTGGTTTCGGCCTTTGCGGGATCCTTTGCATAGGTCTTCTCTTTGGAAACAAGGTGAATAGGCCAGGCGATATGATTAGAATATCGCTTGAGGAGCTCTTCGAGCCTCCATCGAGAGAGAAACTCCTCTCCTTCCTCATTGACATGTATAATGACATCTGTTCCGAAGCCGGCTCGTACGGCAGGTTCTATATCGAAACCAGTCTTGCCATCGCTCTTCCAGATAAAGGCCTTATCCGTACCTGCCTTGAGGCTTACTACTTCGATCTGATCCGCGTTCATAAAGGCTGAATAGAAACCAAATCCAAATTGGCCAATCAGATTCGATGCTTTGCGCTCGTTTTCGGCAAGTTGTTCCAGAAAGGCTTTTGTGCCGGATCTAGCAATGGTTCCAAGATTATCTGCGAGCTCCTGAAGGTCCATTCCAATTCCATTGTCGGAGACGGTAATAGTCTTGGC
>JAAYWE010000170.1 GCA_012516755.1 Treponema sp. | reverse complement strand
GCGACGAGCTTTACATTGGTGCGGGCATAACAAATATTGCTGCGTATCGCTTCGATGGCGCGCAGCGAAAGCAAGGCAGAGAACGCATTTGCAAATGGGATCAGTCCTCCAAGAGCCAAACCCACCGCCACATCCACCATGCAAGGTTCGGCAATTCCAATATTGTAAAAGCGTTCTGGAAAGCGCTGGGCGAATATCTTCGTAAGAGTAGAAGAACTTGTATCGGCATCGAGCACTACAATGTCTTGATTTTCCTCTCCATATTGCAAAAGCGCCTTGCCAAAGGCTTCTCGCATAGAAATGGCGGCCATTTCAGAACTCCTCACCAAGCTCATGAAGAGCGCGCGTAAGCTCCTCTGTCGAAGGCGCAACGCCATGCCAATATGCCTTGTTCTCCATAAAGCTCACGCCCTTGCCTTTTATCGTTCTTGCAATGATCACCGTTGGCTTCTTCTGGGCTTCAATGCATTGGAGAAAAGCCTGATATAGTTGATCGACATCATGTCCATCCACCTCGAAGACATCCCATCCAAACGATCTCCATTTCTCTGCGAGCGGTTCGATTGGCATAACCTCCTCGACAAATCCATCCAGCTGCACCGCATTGTGGTCGACAATGGCGACTAAATTAGTGAGAGCATATTTCGCAGCAGCATTTGCTCCTTCCCAGACAAGCCCAGCCTGGCATTCCCCATCTCCCAGGAGAGTATAAACCCGAAAGTCTTTTCTCTTTTGCCTTGCTGCAAGGCATAGCCCCACTCCAATCGAGACACCATGCCCCAAAATGCCGCTATTCATATCGACTCCAGGCGTCTTGAGGCGATCAGGATGCCCCTGGAGATGACAATCCAGTTCTCCCCACTTCTGCAGGTCTTCTTCGGGGAAAAAACCACGCTTTGCAAGAGTGGCATAGAGCATTGCCGACGCGTGCCCCTTGCTAAGCAAAAACCGGTCTCGCTCATTCCAGTTTGGATTATTAGGGTCAATCTTCATTACCTTGAAATACAAAACAGTCATTATTTCTGCGGCCGATAATGATCCTCCCGGATGCCCAGCCTGCCTCTTATGTATCATGCGTAAACTTGTGCATCGCAACTCACGGGCAATCTCGTTCAGTTCTTTAATCTCTTCTTTAGTTAAGTGCCACATCTTTAAGTCCTGTCCTATCTAAAATCCTATCCTCCCTACAATCCTATCTTGTGGCGCAATTTCTGGGTCTCTTCGACCCAATTGCCAACATTCCATCGCCCATAGACTCCCATAGAGCCAAGGGGATCCGTACCGTAATAGACTGGAATATGAATGAGAGATAATCCTTTGTAATCGAAAGCTTTATCCAAAGCTCTCATCAGCTCTTCTGGTGAATGACCTCCGCTTATGGCCATTACTCCAGGCACGGATTTAGCCCATCCTAGGTAATCGATAGGCCTTTCATGCCAGGTTGCAAATTCCTTTCCATATTGGGCCATCTGCAAACCAGAAATTGCAGCCATGCGATTGTTGTCGAATAAAAGGACACAACCCCTTGCGCCATGCTCAACTCCATCGATCAAGATCTGAGGATTCATAGTAAAGGAGCCATCACCGCTAAAGGCCAGAATATAGGGACAATCCGGATTCGCCGCGCTTGCAAGGATCGCTGAAACAGCAAATCCCATATAGCTGGCTCCAGAATCTGTGATAGTCTTGCCTGGCCATTCGTCCGAGGCAATCTGAAAACCATTCGCCTGCACATCGCCTGCATC
>JAAYWE010000169.1 GCA_012516755.1 Treponema sp. | reverse complement strand
GCCACCGGTTACCCGCTGGCATATGTAGCGGCTAAACTAGCTCTCGGATATTCTTTGATCGACCTGCACAATAGGATAACAGGTGTCACAACGGCTTTCTTCGAGCCCGCCTTGGATTACTGTGTGATAAAGATGCCACGCTGGGATCTGGCAAAATTCAAAGAAGTAGATACACACATTGGCAGCGAGATGAAGTCCGTAGGAGAAGTGATGGCCATAGGTCGCAGCTTCGAAGAAGCACTACAAAAGGCCATCCGCATGACAGGCGCTAGCCAATTCGGTCTGCAGAGCGATGGCGGTCGAATGCCAATCGAACCAAAAAAACTTCGCGCTTCGCTCTCGAAGCCCACCGACAAACGGCTTTTTGCAGTGTATCAAGCTCTTGCGGAAGGCTGGAGCATACAAAAAATCAATAGACTTACAGGTATCGATCCATGGTTCATTGAAAAAATAGACCATATCAGGCAATGCGAAGTCGAGATGTATATGTCTGCGGAGTCTGCCTGCCAAGCACAAGTCGCACCGTCAGTGCCCATACTCGACGACAAGACCATCGCTGTGCTCTTAGACGCAAAGCGCCTTGGCTTTTCTGATGCAGGAATTGCTCATATTTTTGGCATTCACGAACTTGAAGTGCGGCATTGGCGTCAGATTCTTGGACTGCAACCTTCGGTGCGTCAAATTGACACTCTGGCCGCGGAATACCCCGCTCAAACGAATTATCTCTATGTCACCTATGCGCATTCTTTTGCATCACCGCTGTTAGCAAGCAATTCGGTTATCGCTTCACCCGACGATGTAAAGCCATCGCATGGCAGCATCCTAGTAGTCGGGAGTGGACCTTACCATATAGGTTCAAGCGTTGAATTCGACTGGTGCGCTGTCAGCTCGATTGAAACATGCCGCGCTCTCGGCCACCCTACGATCATGGTTAACTGCAACCCCGAGACAGTCAGCACCGACTACGATGTCTGCGATAGGCTATATTTCGAGGAGCTGAGCTTCGAGCGAATCATGGACATCTACGAATTCGAAGAACCATCGGGAATACTGCTTTCCATGGGCGGACAGGTCGCCAATAATCTAGCCCTGCCTCTATTCGATGCAGGTGCGCTCATTCTCGGCACATCCCCGCAGAACATCGACAAAGCAGAAGACAGGCATAAGTTCTCCTCGCTGCTGGACGAGCTAGGCATCGAACAGCCTGCCTGGAGCGAGCTCACTACCAACGAGGAGGCATTTGCCTTTGCAGAATCGGTTGGTTACCCCGTATTAGTGCGGCCGAGCTATGTGCTCTCAGGCGCAGCCATGAACGTAGCCTGGGATGACAAGAGCCTTGCGACCTTCCTTGGACTAGCCGCAGACATCTCCCAGGAGCACCCGGTCGTCATATCCAAATTTATAGAGCATGCCAAGGAAATAGAAATCGATGCAGTGGCGAAGCATGGAAAGCTGCTATACCATGCCATAACCGAACATCTCGAGAATGCTGGCGTGCATTCTGGCGACGCCACCGTAGTCTTTCCAGCACAACGACTCTATGTAGAAACGGTGCGCAAGATCATCCGAATAACCGAAAAAATAGCAATCGCCCTGAATATCACGGGTCCTTTCAACATCCAATTCGTCGCAAAACAGAGCCGCGTTATGGTTATCGAATGCAACCTGAGAGCGAGCAGATCCTTTCCTTTCTGTTCGAAGGTCTCGCGAGTCAACATGATAGATCTGGCAACGCGAGCCATGCTAAGCCAAGCGGTAGAAACGGCACAGAACGCGCTATACGATCAGCCCTGGGTGGGAGTCAAGGCAGCACAATTCAGCTTTGCGCGCCTTCATGGAGCGGATCCCGTTCTCGGAGTGGAGATGACATCAACAGGAGAAGTGGGCTGCATCGGCAGTGAACTCAACGATGCTTTTATGAAAGCCATGGTTTCGGTAGGCTATTCATCTAAAGTAAAAAAGCTGCTCTTATCTACAGGCCCGCTCGAAGACAAACTCGATTTCCTGGAAAGCGCGCAGAAACTCGTCGAGATGGGCTGCACCCTCTATGCATCACATGGCACTGCAAAGTTCCTTAAAAAATATGGCCTAGAAGCACAGGCGCTTCACTGGCCACTTGAAACAGCGGAGCCCAATATCCTCACCCTAATGCGCAGCCATGCCTTCGACCTCGTAATCAACATCCCAAAGAACAATAGAAAACATGAGCTCCAAAACGACTACCTCATCCGCAGGATGGCCATCGACCTGAACATTCCGCTTTTTACGAATATCAAGACTGCGCGCCAGTACATCGAATCGCTTGCGTATACAAAAATTCATGGCCTCGAAATAAAGCCCTGGGAAGAATATCGATAAATAGCTGCAAATAGTTGCCTGAAAAATCATGAGCAGATTGCGAAGAAGGTCGGCTTTAGACGAATCGTGAGAAAATTGCGGGGAGCGCCGAATGGCTACCTCATATCATTCGAATAAAAATCATGTATACCGCAGTTCCAGCCCCAATCGATAAAAGCACATTCCTCTTCCACAGATGGAGCAACGCCGTGATTGCCCCTGCGACGAGCGCAGGAATTCCATAAGGCGCGGCACGAAAATCGATATCTTTATACATAGAGAAGACGAGGATAGCCAT
>JAAYWE010000168.1 GCA_012516755.1 Treponema sp. | reverse complement strand
TACCACCGATCTCAATAACGCCCTCTTGGGCTTCATTCTTACCGGCTATGCGGGTTTTACTACTGCGGCCGGCTATATCGGTCATAAATACAAAGTAGATCATGATATATCTCTTATGATGCCTGAGCTGTGGTCTCGCCTCAGCCCTGAAGAGCGCGACCCTGAATTCCTTAAAAACAACGGCTACCTCGAAAAGGTCGAAGATTTCACCTACCAAGGCAGACTCATACCCGCATCGAGGCTCGGATGGCGTATCACGCCTCTCTTTGCGGCAACCTATCTAGGCAGATTGTTCGACACACCCTCAGTCGTGTTTACAGAAGACATGCTCAGACCAGAACTACAATCTATAGAAGAGTTTGTGGAAGGAATCGAGAATATTGAAGCTGCGATGGAAAAATCGGCCAAAGCCTATTTCGAAGATGGCTCATACGAGGCTGCTATACCACCTCTCAAAGCAGTCCTTTCCACCATGGTATATGGCAACTACGAAGGCAAAAGCATCGAACACCCAGAGGTAAGAGAATTATTCGACAGAGAGTATGTCCTAAGATCGGACTGGTACAGAACAAGACTCGACTGCTACCGAGAACAGGAAATCGCTCATGTACAAACGTCCATAGCCTATCTAAAGAAATTTCTAGCGGACAGGGCCGAGCCCAAGAGTCTAACCGAGCGAAGAGTCCAGGCAGAGCTCTCCAGCGCCTATGAAAGACTCGAGCTGCTGGTATCGTCCAATTACCTCAAACGAATATGGGGATCGATTGGACTCGATCCTCTGTATAGGACATAATAGAAAATCAAAAGAGAAAAACCATGCAGAAAGAAAACTCTTCTAATCTATTGATTCGCAACATAAGCGAACTCTGGACGCCCGAAGGCTTAAAGGCAATGGCCGGACCATCCATGGCTCAAGTTCGAAAAATCCGAGACGCCTGTATCTATATCGATAAAGGCCACATCTCATGGGTCGGCAAAGAGTCTGACTTGACTGCTTCTGATTCACCACTCGCTCAACAGGCTCTAGAAGGACCAACATACGATGCTCAAGGCCGCTGCTGTGTTCCAGGCTTTGTCGACAGTCATACTCACTTTGTGTTTGCCGGATGGCGCGAGGACGAATTCTACCAACGCGCTAAAGGCACAGCATATATGGAAATACACAAACATGGAGGAGGCATACAAAAAAGCGTAAACGCTACGCGAGAAGCTTCGCTCGAAGAACTGATCCATATCGGCGAAGGACGCCTGGATACAATGCTTTCTCTGGGCATAACCACAGTTGAGGGAAAATCTGGATATGGCTTGGATATAGAGACAGAAATTCGCCAGCTACTCGCTATGCGTGCTCTTTCCGAGCGCAGAGAAGGTCCGGAAATTGTGCCGACATTCTTGGGAGCACATTCCATTCCACCTGAATTCAAAGGTAGACCTCGCGAATTCTTAGCCTTTCTTGTAGAAAAAGCCCTTCCGCGAATAAAAAAAGACAACCTGGCGCACTTTGTGGACATCTTTTGCGAAGAAGGGGTTTTTGGAATAGAAGACTCGCGCTGGTATCTTGAAAAAGCTCGCGCAGCCGGCTTCGCCCTCAAAGTCCATGCCGACGAAGTTGCCCCGATTGGCGGCACCGCCCTCGCCGCCGAACTCCACGCCACCAGCGCCGACCACCTCCTAAAAGCCTCCGACGCCGATATATCCGCACTCGCCGGCTCGGGCACGGTCGCTTGCCTTTTGCCACTCACAGCCTTCAACCTCCAGGAACCCTGCGCCAATGGCCGCCGCTTCATCGATGCCGGCTGCGCGGTTGCGCTGGCCAGCGACCTAAATCCTGGCTCCTGCTATAGCCAATCCATCCCCCTTATCTTTGCGCTTGCCGTGCTCAATATGGGCATGACCATAGAAGAAGCCCTCACCGCCCTCACCCTGAACGGCGCGGCTGCCCTTGACCTTTCGTCTCACACAGGCAGCCTCGAGCCCGGCAAGAATGCCGATATACTTCTCTTGAATGCGCCATCGCCATCGCATCTCGCTTATCATGTTGGAATGAATCTCGTCGATACGGTCTTTAAGCGCGGAACTCTCGTTTGGCCTCGCAGTCGGTGATAACTTTCCAATCTTAGTCTTAACTGGCCCCCTCTATTATTTTGCTGAAAATGTGGTTCAGTTTTATGGGCTCACTATAGTTTCTTACGAGGCACTGAGGAATGAACTGAGAGCATAGAGTGGGATATTCACTAACCAGCCTTCATCGCGATAAGGCGAAAGCGAAGTGCGATAGCATCGAGGTGGTGAATATTTATCTCTAAAGGCGCGGAGGCTCTTGGATTGAAGGTTCTCAACGGCTTTGACTTCGAGGGGATAGATGGCTTCGGCTCTTTGGATGAGAAAATCGATCTCTGCATGGGAGGTCTCGCTCGACCAATAGAAGACTTCGAGGTCCTTACGCACATGAAGTTCCTGCGCCACATATTGCTCAGTGAGCGCACCCTTGGCCTCTTCGAAAAGTGCAGAACCTTGAAGAAGGATTTCGAGGGGTAGATGGCTCTGGGCGGCAAAGAGTCCTGTGTCCAGCATGAAGAGTTTAAATGCGCTTTCTTCTTGATATGCGCGAAGAGGAAGCCCCGGCTTTGCCACGCGATAGACTTTATGAACTAAGCCTGCATCGCAGAGCCATTGAATCGCAAGCTCGTACTCACGGGCGCGTGCGCCTTCTCTGATAAGTCCATAGGTAAACTTTCGCTGTTCGCGAGCAAGTTGACGCGGCAGCGAATTCCAGACTGAGCGAATACGAGGAACCATTGCAGGTTCGGCATATTTTGAAAAGTTCTGTTCATAGGCATCGAGAAGCGCTCTTTGAACGTTGCGCACTCTTTCAAGGTCGTGAAAGGCCACAAAGGTGCTCACACATTCTGGCATCCCCCCAACGCAATAGTAGTATTGAAGGTACTGTATGAGCCGATCACGCAGCGAATCGATGAGCTGCCAGTCGCGTTGTGCAATGATGCGTGTAAGCTCAGATTCTCCCAAAGCCCAGAGAAATTCCTCAAAAGAGAGCGGATAGAGATCAAGAAAATCGACCTTCCCTACAGGGAAAGAAATGCCTTTGTGCAGTGCGATGCCGAGCAGCGAACCTGCAGCAGCAATATGGTAAGCAGGCGCATTTTCCGCAAAATATTTGAGCGACGTAAGCGCTTTTGGGTTTTCCTGCACCTCATCGAAGATGATGAGGGTCGTTTCAGGATTGATTGCGGTATGTGTCTCGATTCTGAGGCCAATGAGCAGACGCGCGATATCGAGGTCGGACGCAAAGAGCTGCGCCATACGATCGTTTGCTTCAAAATTGACATAGGCGACATTCTGATAAAAGCGTACACCAAATTCCTTAAGGAGCCATGTCTTACCAACCTGGCGCGCGCCATGAAGAACGAGCGGTTTTCGGGAGGGGCTTTCTTTCCATTCTTGAAGGTCAGCAAGCGCTTTTCGTTCCATAAAAAGAGGATAGTGCAATAATGCACAAAAGTCAAGCCAGTTTTGTGATGATTTATCACATTTATCGCGCGAGTTTTGTGCATGATTATACGCATGATGCGTGGGATAATTTCTGACATGATGAGCTGAGCCCCTTTGTCAAGACCATTTGTTGATGGTTTTATAGATATTATCGAGCGCCCGATCTTTTCCATCCATACTGATCTGGATACCATAGTCTTGCAGCACGGAAAGAAATGCCTCTGAAGTGAATTGACTGCCTTGCTCACATTGAAAATGCTTGGTACTCCATACTTCACAATCGCTTCTTCCAAGGCTGCAGTGCAAAAATGTGCATCCATCGTATTCGACAGCTACCACGAGATTACCTTCCTGGAATAGACGTCAATGATGCTCACAAAGCACACCGTTCCCTTTGGAGATACCCAAGAGTGCACATTGCCGACGAATCGAAAGCTCCGGATGCTTCGGCTCTACCATTGTGGTTCGCTTTCGTACAACTGTGTATACTTTTTTTAAGAATTCATTCTCTACTTGAAGCTGGCAAATCTCCTTGTATAGCTCCTCTTCTTTGTGCTCCGCCGCTTCTTTCTCTTTATCCTTCTGGGATCGCTCAAAGAGCTCCGGTGCATTCTCCTCTAGCTGCTTTTTCCACAGCGCTAGCAGATTCGGATGCACACTGTAGAGTGTTGCCAGCTCCTGAATCGTCTTCTCTCCCTTGATTGCTTCAAGAGTAACCTTCACCTTGAATTCCTTGTCGTAGTGTTTGCGCATAGTGAACTCTATGCCTCCTTCTTCTTTCTTTTCAAGAAGGTTTGGTCCACTCTATTTTTCCTCGACAATGGTCTAAATCCTAGGGCTCATTATAGTCCTTGGG
>JAAYWE010000167.1 GCA_012516755.1 Treponema sp. | reverse complement strand
GCGTTCTTTTCTTTCTTTAGAAAATTTAGCAATGATATATCGCAGCCACCCTCGCTGCCGATAATGATCGTTGCCGATCTATCAAAAGAGAGCAATCCAAGGTCATTTCTATTACTATAGTAAATGTCATCTATTCGTATTGCTCGTCTTGCCGCCGCCATTTTTAGGGCATGGTGTATTGCAAGATAATATGGATCTTCTATCTCTTCTTCTTGAGAATAGAGGAGGATGCAGGCTATGCTTTCTTTCGTCAAGCCAAAGTTCTCTCTCAGGCCGTTCTTTTCGAGTTTTCTTATTTTGGGGGTTTTATAATTCAGATCCTCCGCTATCTCAAGGATTTTCAACCTTTTTTCGCTGCTGATGGAGAGTGTCGTGTCATGATTGAGAACCCTAGACACGGTAGATGGAGACACATTGGCTAGTTGGGCTATCTCATGGATTGTGGCCATAGCATAATGCTATATCAAAACCGAAGTCATAGTCAAGAAAATTTACTATACTAGCGATGAAATGTTCATGCTGCTCAAAAATGCTTGTTTCCCGATTGTCTTGTATTGGCGATAAATTGATCGAAATGTTATTGACAGAATGATATTGAAGATTTCAGGCAATGCTCATTCTGCACTAAATTGTCAATAAATATTTTGTAAATATTTATTGACAATTTACTAAAGCCATTTTATGCTCTAAATAAGGCATGCGAGCCAATTATAACAAAGGAGGAAAGAAATGAGAAAGATTATCGCTGCATTCATGTGCCTTGGGTTGATTTTCGCTGCAAGTGCCCAGAAAAAACAGGTGATTCGTTTTGCCACGTGGGATTCGGAAGAGACTCTCGATATCCAGCAAAGAATTGTAGATCAATTCAACGCAAAAAATCCGGATTTACAGGTTGTGTTGGAAGCATATGGAGATGACTTTGATACAAAACTTGCAACAGGCTTTGGCGCAGGAGACGCCCCAGATGTCATGTACATGTGGAATTATGCGCACTATAAGGATGGATTAGAACCTCTGGATGGTTGGGTATCCAAAGAACCAGCATCATTCAAAGCAGATTTCTATAGAGGGCTTTTCGAGTACAATTCCATTGGAGGCAAACTGCTCGGACTTCCGATAGGCTATACGACTCATGTGGTGTACTACAATAAGGATCTTTTTGATAAGGCTGGTGTCCCATATCCAAAGGGCGACTGGACCTGGGATGAACTACTAGCAACCGCAAAGAAAGTTACAGATCCATCAAAAAAAATATATGGCTTTGCATTTCAGCAGGAGCCAGATCCTTATGATTTCGAGCATTATCTATGGAATGTTGGTGTAAGCTATCTTGGGGCTGAAGGGTCATTCAAAAATGGCTTTAAGGATGCCAAAGTAGTCGCTCTGCTGACAAAAATGCAAAATGCAATAAAAGAAGGGTATGTCATATCTGTGGAAGGTTCTGGTTCAAGAGAGATGAGAACTGGAAAGCTTGCTATGTTCATAAACGGATCATGGTCTATACCTTCACTAAAAGAGGCTAATGTGAATTTTGGCCTAGCAAAGATGCCGTCAGTGGAAAAAGGAAAAAAATCGATTAGTGCTATTTCTATATCTGGCATTGCAATGTACAACAAATCAAAGAATAAAGATGCAGCATGGCGATTTATGAAGTTCTGGGTTTCTCCCGAAGCGAATACCATGAGATTGGATCATGAACTGCCCGTGCTTCACTCAGTAGTAGAGAAAGAAAAGCTTGCCACCGATCCTATGAAGGCCGTGTTCTATGAAATGCTGGAGCAGAGCGAAGGTTGGGTATCGACTTCTTACAAATCAAAAGACTGGGCAACCCTTTCCGACACGATTTCGCAATCGCTTCAACAGATATTCAATCCCTCTATTCTTGCTTCCCCGGCAAAAGTCCTTGATGGACTGAAATAATCTTGGAAATCGAAAGCGGTTGGCATTGGCTAGCCGCTTTTTACCTCCAACTTATTTGTTATCAAGGCCTTTTCCAAAGAAGAATGGAAAATGAAAGAAACCAATTCAAGTTGCAGCCCTAGGAAACACAAAGTGAAAAGAAAAGATCGACTTGCTCCCTATTTGTTTATTTCTCCATGGATACTTGGATTCATCGCTTTTACTGCAGGACCGCTTTTTCTCTCTGCGGTTATGACGATGTTCGACTGGCCAATCATTGGGACTCCCAGCTTCGTAGGAATCAAAAACTTCATCGACATGTTTACAAAAGACAATCAGTTCTGGAAATCGGTAGGCGTCACCATAAAGTTCATGGTCATGTTTGTTCCCTTGAACATTATTATAGCTCTTGTCTTGGCAATGCTAATCTCCAAACCCTTGCGCGGAATCGGTATTTTTAGAACCATCTTCTATCTTCCATCGGTTGTATCGAGTGTTGCTGTCGCAATAATGTGGGGGTGGATTTTCCATTCTGAGTATGGGCTTCTGAATTATGCGCTTTCACTTTTGGGTATCTCGGGACCGCGATGGCTTTCCGATCCATCCTGGGCGATCGTTGCAATCGTAATAGCTAGTCTATGGAGCCTCGGAACGATGATGCTCATTTTCTATACGGCAATAAAGAGCATCCCAAAGGACATCTACGAAGATGCAATCATTGCGGGCGCTTCTCCTTTTCGGACTTTTTTTTCGATAACTCTACCGCTTATCACGCCTACACTGCTGTTCAATCTCATTACAAGCACAATAGGCGCAATGCAAGAGCTTTCGCTCGTACTACTTCTAACAAGAGGCGGCCCTGTCAAGTCTACATATTTCTATGGGTTATATGTATATAGGAACGCTTTCTTGCATTTCAAGCTAGGCTATGCAGCAGCGAATGCCTGGTTCATGTTCATTATAATACTGCTGCTCACGCTCCTTATTTTCAAATCTTCTCCACTCTGGGTTTTCTATGAGCACGAAGTTTCGAAAGAGAATGTCTGAAAGAGCAAAACGCGACATGGAGAAATGAAAATGTTGCATGACATGATGAAAGGAAGATTGGCATGAAGACCAGAAAGGCTCGATTTGGGAATACATTTGCATACTTAGCATTGATTCTGCTTTCTCTATACTTCATTGTGCCTTTTGTATGGATGTTTCTTACAGCATTGAAAAGTGAGGCTGAAGCTTTTGCATATCCGCCCAAATTGTTTCCAGCGGAGTTCAGGATTGGGAACTTTGTCGATGCATGGAATTCGCAACCTTTTTTTATATTCCTCAAGAATTCGATTATCGTCACTGTTCTTACTACATTTGGGCAGCTGATTTCTTCTTCTCTCGTTGCTTATGGTTTTGCGCGATTTGATTTCAAAGGAAAGAATATCTGTTTCATGATTTTATTGAGTACCATGATGATTCCCTGGGAGGTTACGGTTATCCCATTATATATGGAATTCAAATTGCTAAGATGGATAAACACCCTCAAGCCTCTTATAGTGCCGGCTTTTTTTGGATCCGCTTATTATATTTTTTTGCTTCGGCAGTTTCTAATGGGAATTCCAAAGGATTTCGAAGACGCGGCGCATATCGATGGTGCGAATCATTTTCAGACATATTTCCGAATATTCCTTCCTATGATGAAGGCACCTTTGATATTGATCTCTGTGCTAAATATCATGACTGTCTGGAATGATTATCTTGGCCCGCTTGTCTTCTTGAACTCACGAGACAAATATACACTTCCTCTTGGCCTTGCCGCATTTAAGGGCATGCACGAAATGCAGGTTATTCCGATTATGGCTATAACCGCGATTATGATAATACCACCT
>JAAYWE010000166.1 GCA_012516755.1 Treponema sp. | reverse complement strand
TGGCCGCTTCCAATCGCTGCGGATGCGCATATTTGGTCCGACATATTCCGCTGCCTGTACTTTGAGTGTAAGCATGCGATTTTTTCGCGCCGTGGTCTGCGAATCCAAGATGAGCACCCCTTCGAGCGCCTCGATTCGCAGGTTGGCTGGCGCTGCCGGCGCTGCTATTTCTGGCGTCTGTGCTGGAGGGGTCGCAACTTTAGAGGCCGCTGTTGCCGCATGGTTCGCCTCTTTAGAGGCCGCTGTTACCGGTTCCGCTGGGGCTAAAAAACTCGCTTCCTGGTCTTGAAATCGAAGCACGCCTGCGCTGAGAGCGAGGCCTAAAGACAAGGCGCTCCATAGCAATACGTCTCTTTTGTTGCTTCTAGTAGATAGATTAGATGGAGCTGAAATGATTATAAAGCTCTGTTTTCCTCTTGAGCATTTCCCTATTGTGCCGATGAATTCCAACCAGGTCAGTGCAGCTGCATTTAAGATTATAGCAAAAACTAGCTGTAGACTGCCTAATCCAATCTCGAAATACGGCCCAATTTCAAGCCTATCCAGTCCGAGGCCATTCAAGCCAAGCCCAATCCACAATCCGACCGCTGCAAAACAACCGGCCGGTACCTTTTGCAAGCAATATCGTCGAATAATCCTTGTTCGGACTTTAGCGCATCTAAACCATCTTGAGCAATAAAATCCGCGCATTATCTCTCTCTTTTGTAATACGCACAGAAATTCATTTTTGGCTTCAAAATGCGATGACAGAGAATTAGATTCGTAGTAATGTCTAAGCAATAACATGATCAACCTATCCCCCAAGCGAATTCCCGCCTATGGAACGATTCTCTTTGTATATGCCACCGTCTGGGCCGATATTATTCTTGCTATACCCGAACCAACAGCATTTTCGGCTGCTTGGTTTATCCTTAGCGTACTAAAGAATTGCATCCGAATTGGATTTATGCTTTATATTTCATCTCAACTGCCGATTTTTGCAAACAATGAATGGAAGAGAGCCCTTTTACGTCTCCCAACTAGACGAGAAATAGCCAGGGCTCTTTCTGTGACATTCCTTAGCCTTGGAGTGGCGGCCATAGGAGCCATAGCTGCATGGTTCTGTGCCCTTTCCAATCCTGTCTTCGAATTCATACCACAAAAGTCGATATTATCTTTGCTTCCATTTTTGCTGCTTTCGAGCGTTTCAGTGGGTTACAGTGAGGAATTATTCTTCCGTTTTTTACTCATCGATGCGCTTACAGAAGCCGATACAGCCCTAAATTCCGCGGCTATCGTCTCAATACTAATCTTTTCGCTTTCTCATTATGCTCAAGGAATTTTCGGGATTGCATTCGCCGGAGTACTGGGCGCTCTATACACAAGCCTGCGATTTCGAGGTTATGGTATACACTCTCTTGCGCTCGGACATGCGCTATATGATGCTGCAATCCTGGCATTGGCTCTTTCTTGATTGTCCGGGTTGAGCCCATGTATAGGCTTGTCGATAATATTGATGACTAACAGGAGATTTGCCATGAAACCAGAGATTAAAACCATCAATGACCTCCTAGACGCCCTCAATCTTCTATCGACACGCGCATGGACACCGAAGGAACTCTCGAGAGCGATAGAACAGGCTTTGTCCACTCTCCCGAGATCGGTAATCGAGATAATGATTGGACTAGCAGGAGAAAAAATTCGCTCCAGCCCCTTGCGTGGACCTCTGGTTATAGCGACTTTTAGCAGCGTGCTTCTCAAGCAATATGATGGAACACCCTTGACCCTCTCTGAGTGGCGAGAGTTGCGCGACCTGGTTTCCGATTGTGCTGATGAGCTAGATATGGAAATTGTTACCTACGCGATGTCACTCATAATGGACTATGGCGCGCTGTGAAGAGGATTAGAGATTTGTCATTTTGTTCTAACCCCATTCTTAAGGCTCTGATTCTTTCTTTGATTTTGGCAACCGCGGCCATACTCCCTCTAAATGCTGTTGATATAGATTCGCCCCTTTCCGAGAGCTCGGAAGGAGCTTTTTCTGGTAGTGATCCCAATGCTATCCAGTCTCCTCAGATTTCCGAGCCCGACGCCGAAAAGGCTCCGGAATCTAAGCCTCCAGAGATTTTGGAGCCTGAGCCTTCAAAAAAACTTGAACCTGAACCGGCCTTGCCTCCATCTCTTTTTCTACCCATATTGACCGAACCCTTTGATCCATCGGGTTTTTTCTTTGCGGCCGAAAAAATTCGTACACAAGCTTCGGAGCAGAAAACAGCCCTCACTGAAGATCAGCAAAAACTCATAGAATGGATGTTGGAGATCGCATTTCGATTCGCAAAGAACCCCGCAGGTCAAGAGGCTGGAAAATCCTTGATCAAGGTTTTGTCCGATCAAAAGAAGTATGGCGAAGCCGCTGCTATCGCAAGAGAGTGGATTCAAGTATTCGGCCCCAACTGGAATATCTATCGCAGCCTTTACGATTGCCTAATGGCCCAGAATGCGCCGCAAGATGCCCTCAGTATCGTGCCTGAAATATCCAAAGCCTTGCCATCAATTGCTAAAAACCGCTCCACAGAGCTTTCCTGGATGGAATACAACGCCCGCGCAGCAATGCAGGATTATGCTTGGGCTTCCAATGGTCCTCCTTTCATAAGAACACGAACACCTGATAGCTATATTACTAAGATCTACAGGCTATACGCAGCAGCGCCAAATGTGCCGCAGAATCTGGCATATCTTGCCTTATTTCGAGCAGCGGCTACAGAAAAGAATTATACCGAAGCCCTGGCCAATGCCTTGCCTATTCTGTCTACTTTCTCCGCAACGGACGCCTTGCGACAGTGGATAACCGAACTTGGGCGCAGTTTTTATGGCGCAGGAGCCTGGAAAGATGGTATTGCCTATTTTTCCCAGGCGCTGAATCTTCCCATAATAAACAATGAAGAAGACTATGGCGGGGAAAATAGTCAAGGAAACGCAGATATTGAGGCGGATGCCGAGATCGCTGCTAAAGCAGATGCTGAGGCAGATGCTAATGCCCAAAATGAGGCTGAGCCCAGAGCCGAGATCGCTGCTGAAGTAGATGCTGAAGCAGATGCTAATGCCCAAAATGAGGCCGAGCCCAGAGCCGAGATCGCTCCCCAAGAAG
>JAAYWE010000165.1 GCA_012516755.1 Treponema sp. | reverse complement strand
GTATTCAATGTGGACAATTATTTCGAATTTCTCTCTATTCAGTGCGACTCCGCTGCGCGCAATATCGTCAGGCTCTATCCCTACGATGCTTCCGAAGAAGAAGGGGAAAAGTCCCTTCGCGGAAGCTGCCAGGAGATAGCAGAGAGCCTTAAAGAAGAGGTCCAGAAGAAAGTGGACATGGCAGGGTTGGAAATATTGGAAGCGCGGATCACTCATCTTTCTTATGCTCCCGAGATTGCTGCCGCTATGCTTCAGCGTCAACAAGCTTCAGCTATCATTGCGGCTCGCCAGATGATCGTAGAGGGTGCCGTAGGCATGGTCGAGATGGCTCTTGCTAAATTGAGCGACAGGAATATCGTAAACTTGGACGAGGAACGAAAAGCTACTATGGTCAGCAATTTGCTTGTCGTATTGTGCGCTAATAAGGATCCGCAGCCAATAGTCAATACTGGTTCTATATATTAGGGTTAATGCGTTAGAGTTAGGAGATTAGAACCAAGGGGTTAAGGTCAAGAGGCATGATTTAAGAGGCGCGGCTTTGAGAGGACTTTGGGAATCTAAGTCGAGGGAAAAGTATGGAAGGATTGGAAAAAGATAACGAGAAGAAACAGATCCTCCTTAGACTCTCTCCGACCCTTTGGAAAGAACTGGCTGCATGGGCTGCAGATGATTTTCGCTCCATAAATGGCCAGATTGAGTATCTCTTAACGGAATGTGTGCGTCAACGTAAGAAGAAGAAAATTGAATAGGATACTATAAGGAGGTCAGCTACGATAACCGTCGATAATATATGCAAGACCTACGAAAGCATTAAGGCTGTGGAAGGTTTATCCTTCGAAGCTGTGCCCGGTGAGATCTTTGGTCTTATTGGCCCTAACGGAGCGGGCAAAACGACAACGATCCGTATGATAATGAACATAATCGTGCCCGATTCGGGGATCATTCGCTTCAATGGAGCACCTTTGTCCGAAGCAGACAAAGATCACATAGGCTATTTACCCGAAGAGCGAGGCCTGTATCGCAAAGCCAAGTTGGGCGAAGTTCTGGAATACCTCGCTGCCATCAAAGGAGCAAAGGCGAATGAATACCGTCCTTCCATAAATGCATGGCTCGAGCGATTCGGGCTCTCCGAATGGAAGAATCGCAAGATTTCGGATCTATCCAAGGGCATGGCGCAAAAAGCGCAATTCATTGCGACAGTAGCTCATAATCCTTCGGTTGTATTATTCGATGAGCCCTTCTCCGGCCTTGACCCTATGGCACAAGACGATCTCCTTTCCGTAATGGTCGAGCTAAAGCATAAGGGCGCGATAGTACTCTTTTCTACTCACATCATGGAGCACGCTGAAAAGATCTGCGAAAAAATCCTTCTCATGAATAAAGGCAAGGCCATAGTATATGGATCGATGGCTGATATCAAGGCGCAATATGGGCGCAATGCGGTTCAGCTGGAATTTGACGGAGATGCTTCTTTTGTGCAGAGCCTTGATTTTGTAGACTCAGTGGTGTCCTATCCGCGCTGGATCGAAGTCGAACTAAAGGAAGGCACCGACTCCGACCTTTTATTTAAGGCTTTGGCAGGCAGGCTCAAGGTTCGGCGCTTTGAAACAGTAGCCCCATCCTTGCACAAGATATTCATCCATCTGGTAGGAGGAGAGGAGATTGAGAATGGGTAAGCTAAAACATATTATTCGGCATGAATTCAGGCTCACCACTGCAAACAAAGCCTTTGTCATCCTAACCATCATTGGGCCTTTTCTCATCTTTGCAATAACTGTCCTGCCCACTTTGCTCGCTCAATCTTCGAGCCCAGTAGCATCGGATAAGCCGCTTGCCCTCTTCGGTGCTCCACCTAGGGTCGAACAAGCTATTTCAGCTGCATTTTCCGGCATGAAACTCCAGGTCGAGCACGTCGAAGACATAGAAGCAGCTAAAGCTTCGGTAATCGATGGTTCTCGAGTTGCCTTGCTTGAACTGGAGGCGGGATGGCCTGACACAGGAAAAGCTATCTGGTACTCAAAGAGCAGCGCAGAAATAGGATTATATAGCACGGCTTCAGCGGTCTTAGAGGCTGTAGCGCGCGAAGAGCGAATAAGGGAAAGCGGAATAGACCCAGCTCTGGCAGCAAAGCTGCTCTCTAAGCCCACTTTCGAGGTAATAAAGCTCGAAAAGGGAGGCGAGGAGAAGGCTCAGGGCCAGGGAGATCAGGCCTTTCTCGAGACGCTTATGACAGTTCTAGTATTTATAATGTTGCTCTATATGACTATATTGCTCTATGGCCAGATGATAGGGCGCTCTGTTGTAACCGAAAAAACCTCGAAGACCGTGGAGATTATGCTCTCGAGCGTGACGAGTCGAGATCTCATGATAGGCAAAATATTGGGTTTGGGGCTCGCCGGTATGCTTCAATATGCGGTTTGGATATCGATGGCGTTTGTCCTCAACCACTTTCTGGGGCCGCTCTTCGGACTCGCTTTGCCCGTGGCAGTATCTATGCAAAATATGATGTGGCTGTTCGTTTTCTTTATCCTGGGCTTTTTTCTCTATTCCTCAGCATACGCAGCTTTGGGAGCAGCCAGCGAGGATGAGCAGCATCTGGGGCAGATAGCATGGCCATTATTGATGTTCTTGATAATACCAATGGTTATGCTCAATACGCTCGTGACGAGCCCCGATTCAACGGCTGTCGTAATCATGTCGTTTTTTCCACTTACGAGTCCTATCGTGATGCTATCCAGAATCCTTGTTGCATCGCCTCCAGTATGGCATCTAGTACTTTGTATTGGCATCCTTGTTGCGTCGATTGTGGGCATGATGGTATTTGCAGGAAAGGTTTTCCGAGTTGGCATACTCATGACAGGGAAAAGGCCTAAGCTCAAAGAGGTGTTGCGCTGGGTAAAGGTGAAATAGGGTTTGGTTTACACATGAGGCGATTGTGTTACAAAGTTATCTGGCAAGTTTTGAATATTGTGTGATATATTCCGGCCGTCGAAAATATCATCCGGCAGCTGTATTGTTTTTCTCTTACCGTTCCGCCCCGACTTGTACATATTGAACAGGTTCAAGCGGAGCGCGTTCGTCACGACGCAGAAGCTCGACAGACTCATCGCGGCGGCTCCGAGCATCGGATTAAGCACGATCCCGAATGCGGGTATAAGCGCTCCCGCTGCAACCGGTATGCCGATGATATTATAGATGAACGCCCAGAACAGGTTTTCCCGAATGTTCGTAAGTACCTGACGCGACAGTTTGATTGCGGCCGGAACATCGACAAGCGTGGATTTCATGAGCACGACATCCGCAGCGTCGAGTGCGACGTCAGTTCCCGCGCCGATCGCAACTCCGGTGTCGGCGCGCGTAAGGGCAGGTGCGTCGTTTATGCCGTCGCCCACCATCATCACTTTCCCGAACGCCGAAAGCTTCGCGACGACGGCGTCCTTGCCGCCCGGGAGCAGATCCGATACGACATGTGTAATGCCTACCTGCTTCGCGATGGCTTCCGCCGTACGTCTGTTGTCGCCTGTGAGCATGACTACTTGTACCCCGAGGGCGTTGAGTTTCTGCACCGCGTCGGCGCTGTCCTTTTTTGCCACATCCGCAACCGCAATAATTCCGAGCATTTTCCCGCCAGCTGCAAAATAAAGCGGCGTCTTTCCTTCGCCGGCAAGCTCCATACCGCGCTGTTTCATCTCGTTGCCGAGCAGCCGCTGGTCTTTCATAAGCGCCGCATTTCCGCCTGATGCCGGAACGCCGGCGACAGGAGCCACAGCTCCGGAATCATTTCCCGACGGTGGGACCACTCCCTTTACGCCGTACCCAGGCAGCGCGGTAAAATCCTCCGCAGGGCTGTATGCAATATTTTCCGCCCGTACTTTTTCCAGCACTGCGCGTGCAAGGGGATGCTCGCTTTTTTCCTCAAGCGCACCTGCAAGCGCAAGCAGTTCCCGTTCAGTTACTCCGTCCGCGGGAATTACGTCCGTCACTGTGGGCTTTCCTTCCGTGACCGTACCCGTCTTATCAAGCACGACTATATCAGTCTTTCCGGCAGCTTCAAGCGCGGCGGCCGTCTTAAACAGAATGCCGTGTTTTGCGCCGAGCCCGCTTCCGACCATGATTGCCACGGGCGTCGCAAGACCGAGCGCACACGGACAGCTTATTACGAGCACGCTGACTGCACGCGCAAGCACGAAGCCGAATTCTCCTCCGGCAACAGCCCATATTATTCCGGTAATCACCGAAAGTACAATAACGATGGGGACGAATATGCCCGACACTTTGTCTGCAAGTCTTGCGACAGGCGCTTTTGTCGCGGCGGCGTTTTCAACCATGGTGATTATCTGGCTGAGTGTCGTGTCGCTGCCAACTTTCGTCGCCGTACACGTAAGAAAACCGTTCTGGTTGAGCGTCGCCGCGCTCACGTCGCTTCCGGCCGACTTGTCGACGGGAAGACTTTCGCCGGTAAGCGCTGACTCGTTCACCGCGCTCGTTCCGCTAATCACTTTTCCGTCTACGGGGATACGCTCGCCGGGGCGCACGATAAACGTATCACCGGTCCGCACCTGTTCCGCAGGAATCGTAAGTTCCTTTCCGTCGCGGATGACGTGCGCCGTGTCGGGAGCAAGATCAATGAGACTTTTGATTGCGTTCGTCGTCTTTCCTTTGCTGTACGCTTCGAGTGTTTTCCCGACAGTTATAAGCGTCAGAATCATAGCTGCTGATTCGAAATACAGATCGTGCAGATACTCATGCGCATCATGCAACATGCCGGAAAGCATGGCACCGGTTATAAGAAAAAGAACGACAACACTATATACGACCGACGCTCCGCTGCCCAGCGCGACGAGCGTGTCCATATTCGGTGCGCCATGAACAAAGCTTTTGAAGCCGCTAGTAAAGAAACGCTGGTTTATCATCATGATTGCTAATGTCAAAAGCAGTTCGTATAACCCTATTGCAGCTGGATTTTCGCTGAATACAGCGGGAAGCGGCCACTTCCACATGAGGTGTCCCATCGAAACATACAAGAGCGGCACAAGCAGAATCAGCGAAGCAATAAGCCGTCTCACGAGACGCGGCGTCTCGTGATCATCGAGCGCTTCCCGTTCAGAAGCCCGCTTCCTTGCCGCGTCCGCAGCGGACAAACCTGAGTCCAAATCTTCGGGCGCCGCACCGTATCCTGCCTTGTCCACAGCAGCACATATCGATTCCGCCGAAGCGGGAGATGCAAACTCAACGCTCATCGAATTCGTAAGAAGACTGACGGACACGCTCTTTACTCCGGGAATCGCGGCAACCGCCTTTTCGACATGAGCGCTGCACGCGGCGCATGTCATTCCGGTAACAGAGAATTTCGTCATATGTATATCTACCATCCTTGAAAGTTATTACTTCCTATTTCAATTTTCTAATCAGTTCGAGGGCTTCGTCGAGAATCTGCATGTTATCTTTCTTTATTTCTTCCACGACGCATGTTTCGAGATGGTTCCGAAGAATGATATACCCAAGACTCTGAAGCGCACTTTCAATGGCCGCAACCTGCGTGAGCACATCGCCGCAGTACCGGTTGTCGTCGAGCATCGTTTTTATGCCGTTGAGCTGCCCTATTATACGGTTAAGCCTGTTCTGAAGTTGCTTCAACGTCTGTTCTTCGCGCGGAGTGTTTTTGTAGCGGCAGCTCACACAACCGCCTTCATCCGCTACCTGCGGGACGTTTCCACCAGCATCTTCATTCATTTGGCTGCCTCCTGTCTTTTATATACCCCCATGGGGTATCTTTTCGTTTAGAATAAATATAATACCCCATAGGGGTATCTATCAAGTACAAAAGAAAAGACGTCCCAAAAGGCGTATTCCCCACCAGCATTACGGCTCCACCCACGCCGGCAATTCTTTGCCGAATCCTCTGCATTCCCGGTCGCCGAACAACTCTTAATAGGCGCATCTGTACAAAATGCAGTTTGTGTTTACCAAACCATAGATTCCAAGGTCCTGCTTCAAATACAACAAGCGCCTGTTCGAAGAAGTGTCCAAGTTGCCATTTTTCTTGTTTTCGGAGTTTTTATCTCTGGCAGCAAGGCCATCTGACTCAGCTCCAAATAACTACGGAAATGCCAAGGATGGATGCG
>JAAYWE010000164.1 GCA_012516755.1 Treponema sp. | reverse complement strand
CTAACTACCTAGACTCTTTACCTGGCTTTTAGCCCACAGCAAGGCAATGGTTTATTCTCTGTATCAGATCTTCTTCGTTGCTGGCATAGAGCGCGGGTTAGGAGCCTTTACGACGAAAAACTCCAGCGTCTCGCTGCCTTCGTTGCGGATGTCCATTTTGGTGTTGAATGGGATGGCGACGATGCTTCCTGTCGGGTAATGCGCGACAGGCTCCTCTTCTAGCCTTAGGCTGATTGTACCTCGGACTATTATCTGATAAACATTTGAATTTGCGACATGGACCGGCACAGAGCCGCCTGGTGCAACGACAATGTGGTTGATGTTCACATGTTCATCATCGATTATTTTCTCCATGATGAAATCGTTGGTGTCCGTAAACTGGTACACTTTCTCGATCATGCCGATTCCTCCAACCACGGGATAGTTTAAAACTAAGTTCGCAATTTGGTAGTTGAAAAAGGTTAATGGAAGCCCCAGAATATTGTTATCAACACGAACAAAAGAGGCCACCCGGTTTTTTGGGCAGCCTCTTATTGTTCGAACTAGAAAATAAATCCTCGTTTGATTATTCTCTATTTTCCATATTGTCTAGTATATGCCTTTTGATTCATATCGAGAATCTTCTGCAAGCCTAGTTTGTCCAAGTTAGCAATATAAGCATTCCAATCTTTATCGAGATCTATTGCTCCTACAACAAATTTTACCATGCTCTGCCGAGCGTATCGCGCAAATTCGGTTGTCAATGTAGCCATTTGCTCTTGCTCTGAACTTAGGAAGCGAAGTGGCGAAGGGATTTGTTTTTCTGGATGTACGTACGGTTCATAATATTTCTTTGTTGCATCATACAATCGCTTTTCGACACCTTCTGGGCCGTCCGGATCTAGATCGGGCGGTACAACCTCACCAAGTCTAAAGGCTTTATCCTGCAAATAGACACCTACACGAACCCAGCAATCATTTTGAGGTTCTTTATCATTCCACGGTTTCAATGGTTTCCAAATAGCGGGATTGCCGTCCAATCCTACTTCGCCTTTTTGGGCATAGCGCCAACCTTCATTCTCGAAACCATGCCTCAGCATTAAAGTCCCTTCCCTGGTATAAAAAAAGTCCGCCCATCGCACCGCAGCTATTGGATTAGGACAATTTTTGGTTATTACAAAGTTGCCAATACTTGGATCTGGAGGATAGTAGCGTGTCTCTCTGACTCCTTTTGGCCCTTTCAAAGGAGGAAGCGCAACAAAGTTCCGATATCGCTCACCGCCTACTTTTGAGTAGACACCACCCCAACCACCTGCTACAACGCCTACTATCGGCGCTGAAGGATTTTCAACAAGTTGAGTCAGTTGTGTCTCTGCATTCATTGTAAAAACACCTTCATTCATCAAGCCTTCTTTGTACAATTTGTTCAAATAGCGAAGGCCGTCTCGGTATTCTGGCGTATTCAGGATTGTCTTGACTTTTTTCCTGTCCATGTAAAAACCTAAGGAGCTATCTACAGGTTCATCAAGATTCGCTTCAAGATTTGTATAAATAAAAGAGTTAAGAAGGAATGTTGTGGGGCAACTCCTCCAACCTTGAATCGCTCCAGCTAGAGGAATCTCATCCTTTTTGCCATTGCCATTAGGATCCTTATCTCTAAACGCTATGAGCATATTATAAAACTCATCCGTGGTTTGAGGCATTTTTATGTTCAATTTGTCTAACCATGGTTTATATACCCAGAGCTTAGACGACATGGTGACATGGTAGGTTTCTTCAATTAGAGGCAGGCTATAGATATTTCCATCCGAACTGGTGATATATCCTCGCAAGGTAGGGTATTCTTCGAGGACCTTCTTGAAATTTGGCATATAGTTATCGATCATATCATTGAGCGGCAGGAAAACATTTTCTTCTGCTCCATACTTGAGCTCTGTACTAGCATCAATGCCGAAACGCCCGCCAAGCCCAAATATGACATCAGGATAATTTCCACTTGCAAGGAGCAAGTTGAGTTTTTCTTTCACTGCATCTTCAGGAATAGTCTCCCATTTAACATGGATATTTGTCT
>JAAYWE010000163.1 GCA_012516755.1 Treponema sp. | reverse complement strand
TGAGCCTACAGCACATACTGCGTACATCTGCTGGATTTAGATCTGAATTGATAAAATTCTGGAAATAGGGTGTGCCATATTTAGCAGTCATTTCGAACAAGAGCTTCGCATTTGGAGAGTCCCAGTCGAAGTCGGTTGTTACATTATATGTGGGTATGGGATATTGAAAGCCTCTGCCCGATGCATCTCCTTCGAGCATGAGTTCGATAAAGGCCCTGTTGATCCTATCCATTTCTGGCTTGCAATCGCCATAAGAGAAATCAAGCTCCTTTCCTCCTACAACGGCTGGTTTGTCACGCAGGTCTTCCGGTACGGTCCAGTCCAGCGTGATATTCGTAAAAGGAGCCTGACTCCCCCAGCGTGATGGCGTATTAACCCCAAAGACAAAACTCTGTAGGCTCTGCTTTATTTCCTTGTCGCTAAGGCTGTCGGCTCTCACAAAAGGGGCGAGATAGGTATCAAAGGAGCTAAAGGCCTGTGCTCCTGCCCATTCATTCTGAAGAATACCAAGAAAATTCACCATTTGATTGGCTAGAGTGGAAAGATGACTCGCTGGCTTTGAGGAAATCTTGTCGGGAATACCGCCCAGCCCTTCGCGAATCAGATCTCTAAGAGACCAGCCTGCGCAGTAGCCTGAAAACATAGAAAGATCATGAATATGAAAATCAGCATTTCGATGAGCTTCAGCGATATCCTTCGGGTATATCTGCGTGAGCCAGTAGTTCGCTGTTACGCTTCCCGAATTATGCAGAATAAGCCCACCAAGCGAATAGTTGACATTGGCATTCTCATTGACACGCCAGTCCGATCGAGCTAGATATCCGTTCATAGTTGCCGAAATGTCCAACATCAGCTTTTTTGTATCGCGAATCGCTTCATGCCGGGCTCTGTAGAGGATGTAGGCCTTTGCTACTGCGGTTTCTCCCTGTTCTATCAGAACGGTTTCGACTAAATCCTGAATTTCTTCGATCGCTGGTATGGAGTTAGGATGGCGAGTCTGGATGAGTTCTCTAATCTTCTTTTCCACGAGGTCTGTATATAGGATAGGCTTGCTATTCCCCTGATTATCAAGGATTGATGTATTCGTTGCAATAAATGCTTTTTCTATGGCTTTCTCTATTTTATGCCTATCGTAACTCACCACTTCTCCAGAGCGCTTAACCACGCTCTTTATTGGGGGAGCCACTTGCCATCCTAGAAAATCATGCCCAAAAAGACTGGGTATCTCGGTCTTATCTGTCATATCTCGATCACCTCTACTATATATTGTGTACCATGCTACCAAAGACACAATATATATTGGTCATTTGGTGAGCACAAGAGGCAAAAAGTAGTTGCAGCTATTAAACGTTAGTGTTACGAACCTTGTATATGAAGCTGCAATCAAATAGTCATTCATTCGTTTTATCTAGATTTCTGATAAAGCAATGCGGAGGCTTGAATTTTTCTCGATATCTACGGTATTATTAGCATATGCTCGAAACCATACAACAAGATTTTGCATAAGGAGTCTTTTATGGGCATTGTCCCTGAAAAAAAGCCTAATCCCTCGATAAAGCGGGTTATCGGTGTAATAAGTGGTAAGGGTGGCGTTGGCAAATCGATGGTCGCTTCGCTGCTTGCACAGGCATTTGCAGAGCGAGGTTTGCAGGTAGCTGTGCTCGATGCAGATATCACAGGCCCAAGCATTCCGCGCCTTTTGGGTATCGATAGCTTTCGCGGTGAGTCCGATGGCGAACATCTCTACCCTGTAGAAAATGAAGAAGGGATCAAGGTGCTCTCCATCAATCTCTTTAATGAACAAGAGGACGAACCAGTGATCTGGCGCGGACCATTGCTGGCTAAGGCGATCGACCAATTCTGGTCTGATACGATCTGGGGAGAGCTCGACTATCTCATTATATATTTTCCGCCAGGAACCTCAGATGTTGCGCTCACCGCGTTTCAGACTATTCCTTTTTCTGGCCTCGTC